>JAAEPA010000223.1 GCA_024222475.1 Gammaproteobacteria bacterium
TTGCGTGTCCCGCAAAAACATTTTGGGGGGCTATCAAATATTCTTGGGGTAAGCCAGCGCCAATGCTACATCATATGAACTGCGTCTTCATTAGGCACGCACGGTTGCCGGAAGGACACCAGTGATTCGTCGATCAAGCCGGCATAGGCCATCGCTTGCGATGCCCTGGGTAGACGGGTTGCCACTTCAAACCCGGTGAGACGCGACTTCCGAGAAAGCGGGTCCACATAAATGCTGCCAGGTTTAATGTTGCGGTGTACGATACCGTATTGATGTACCCGGTTCAGGGCTTCAGCCATCGGAATTGCAGATTCCAGAAAGCTAAGCGTCGTCGTGCCGCCGGTGCCCAGTCGAGACGACAGGAATTGTCCTCCCGGGTCTTCAAGAATGAGCACTGTTCTTTCATTGATCTGCTTGAGCCCTAAAGGGCGTAACACGGCATCCCCGGAGAGCTTGTTTGTTAAGTTGTATTCTCGCTTCAAAAGCCCCGGTTCCGGCTCGCTGGGGTCCTGGCTTATCCGGGTTTTCAGCAATACCGGTTTTCGGTCGCGCAGACGGGTCGCACGACACACTGTGTGCTGAGCATCTCGGGTGAGCTCCTCGCCTATGCTATAAGCTGAAAGGTTGTCAAAATAATGAGTCATTGTAAGATTAGCTTTTCACCTCTACCGACCTAAATCTGACCAGCCCTAGTAAAGCATAAAGGCAAAAGAAATGTTCGAATGGAAAAAAATCGTAACCGCTATTGTTGTTGGAGGTATTCTAATTTGTGTAACTGTGTCGATTTATGTCTGGCAAGAAATGATGACATTGAACAATAAAGTCTCTGAACTTGATAGGGAAATAGAGAATATTAGGCTCAAAGGAGATCTAAAGGGCAAACAGGGAGACCCAGGATCCATTGGACCACAAGGTCCTAGGGGTGAGCCAGGCCCTATAGGACCACCAGGCTCGAAAGGAGAGTCCTATCCCGTAGCAGAATTCACAAAGTTAAAATCAGAGGTTTTCAAGGTAAGAGAGTCTAAGGAGGGAATCCAGGTTGATATACAAGGCGGCATGCATTGGGGACGCTGGAGGGGGGGAAGCTACTGCCCTGACAACCACTATGTTTGTGGAATAAATCAGCGCGTCGAGGGGCAGCAAGGCAATGGTGATGATACCGCGGTAAATGATTTGCAAATCTACTGTTGCCGATTTTAGCCTAGGAGCCTGTCGGACTTAGGACGATCTACTGCGGAAAAGCCGGATTTGGATAGATTTCCCGATCCTTTTCGTTACACGCTACGGCTATTCGCCTCAAACGATCGAAAAATCCGTCTCAAACCGTCTTTCCCTCGCTACGATCACCTAAGTCCGACAGACTCCTAGGTTCAAGTCCAACGATCCGGACGGACTCACCAGGGGAAATCATCAGATCAGCTGCTGTTTGTTTGTCGATCTCAACGCTTCCCAGTGCGTTGAATTTGGCTTTGGTGACAGAACATCGAAAGTCTCGTAGTCGTGTACTACTCACAAGGCAAAGCTCACCGTCGCTGGTTTCTTTAGTGATAGTGACATTCATAGTACTACTTTTCCTTACGGCACGGATATCCTTGAGTCTGCATTCAAGTGTGGGCCCGGCATCGAAGATATCGACATATCCTTCATATTGGAATCCTTCTCGTTCCAGTATCTTGCGTGCGGGAAGCGTGTTTTTATGTACCTCACCGATGACCCGCTGTGCCTCATTACTAAGAAACAATGTATAGATGGGCTGGTGGGGCATTAATTCGGCAATAAATGATCGATTGCCGATACCCACCAGATAATCGGCCTCAGAGTACTTCATGGAAAAGAAGTGTTTACCAAGACTCTCCCAAAAGGGTGAGTAGCCCGAATTATTTGAAACACCACGTAGTTCGGCAATGACCTTTTCTGCAAATCGTTCAGGGAATTGGGCTAAGAATAGAAAGCGGCTTTTGGATAATAATTTACCGTAGATGCCGCCACGGTAATCAGGGTCGAGATAAAGGGAACCGAGTTCAGTGTATCCCGTGTAGTCGTTACATAAGTGCAACGCAGGAAAGGTCTTATGCACCTTGAGTGCCTTAGAGGCATGGACCTCGGTGCCGATACGATAACTGTAGAATGCTTCGGTCAGGCCCACCCCTGCCGTGATGGCGCAAATGCCGGCGATATGTTCTTTAGCGGTATCCTCCAGGACGAACAGATACTGTTCCTCGCCTCGCTTGGAGACGGTTTTTTGAAAGGATGCTAATGATAGTCCGACTCTATGTTGGAGTGATGCGCGATTGTTGGCAAGTGTAGTAATGCCTACCCCGGCGATCGATATCAAGCTCTCAATCGCCGGTATATCTGCCAGAGTAGTTGGCCGAATAACCATAAGTACGTTTCATGGGTCAGTTATGACGAAAAAATGTAGCAGGATCGCGGTGCAGGATAAAAGGAAAACTAAAACAGTACCATGTCTTTTCTTAGAGCTTGTGAATAAATTGAAATTGTAGCGAGGCTACCACTGAGAGTAGCTGGTAAGGCGTGGCACAGCCAATATGTTGGGAGTTTATTGAAATAAATGACCATATATTGGCTGTGCCATAACGTAGCCAGATGCTTTCAGGGGTAGCCGCAGTAGATTTCAATTTATTCACAAGCTCTTAGTTCGGTTCTGATTCCACTGCTCGCGTATGTCGCAACCCTGAGGTGTACCTTGCGTTCATGGACTTGAATTCTTCCACCTCATTGTGGAAGCCTGCATCCTGAGATGAAATCGCCTCGTCGAACAGCTCTTTTGCAAACTCATACAGTTCGATGTCTAATTCATTGCGTTCCATGATTGCGGCGATACTACTGTTCGGCAATATGTTCGCCGAAGGCCTGTTGCGAGTCACATGTTTCGGGTGATAACGAAGATCTTCCGTCCACCCGAACCTTCGTTTCAACAAGATCAGTGTTTCGTCAAAACGCTCGGTCAGGCCAATTACGGAAAAGTGCTCGTGAAGATTATCTTTTGCCGTGTTCAAAGCTGTTTTTGAATATCGACGCTGCCCTGGCTCAAGACCCGCTATACGCCGGGTCTGATCATTCGACAGTTCTCGTAAGGAGAACTTTTTCACGAACTCATCAAGGAAGATGTTTTCCTTCACTATCTTTGCATGCAATGCTTGATCAGGATTGGCCCATCGCCTTAGGTGATGATAGAGGGATATAATTCTATCTACAGGGTTTCGAAGAAGTGTTATATAGGTCGATGGCTTAACGACGTATTGGTGGATTCCAAAGCAGAAATGTCCTGTCACAGCGCGTATATCGTGTCGGCCGAGTGCACGACTCACAGGCTCAGGAATTGCAAGTTCCGGATCTTTATTATAGAAACCGACAGGGTAGTAATAGATTCCTCTGTGTAAGCGTTTCTTGGCTAGATATGTCTCTGCGCCGTAACGCTCAGCGCTGTGATAATTTCTGTATATACATGTTTTACGTAATGTGGTGCCGCCTGTTTTTGGTATATGTAGAAACAGGATTATCTGATCGGCACTCATTGCCTTAGCGACATGAATAGAGAAACAGGGGTCTATTTAACAGCGCGCAAATTCATGAATTATCTGGGCTTGTAATCATACCGAGGGTTTTAACAAGATCTCGATGCGTCGATCCGGTTCGGTTGAGGTTCTGCTCGTTGTTCTCGGCGCTGCGATGCCGAGCAACTTTACTCTGGATTTGGAAATTCCATTCTTAATCAAATGGTTGGCGACGGTTTGCGCACGCAGTCTGGATAGGCTCGCTTGGTTTCCAACCGAATTCTTGTCAGTCGAAGAGGCCAGTACTTGAATTGTGAACCCTTGATAATTACGCAGTACAAAGGCCAGTTTGTCCAGCATCTTTGATGCGGTTTGTTGAAGGTAAGGGCTTTGCGATGTGAATGAGATCTCTTTGCGTAGAGTGATCTTGAGTGAACCGTTGTTTAGCCGTTCGACCTTGGGAGTATAGTGCCGCAGGGCATTTTCCAGATCCCGGTTTATCGATGGTGGTTCTCTCTTGGATTCGACACCGGGGCCGGTGTGTTTCGGTTGGGCTGGTTTCGAGGGTTTATCTGAGGGCGCAATACTGGATAGCGAGGGCAGTCGTTGGTCGGCGGAGAGCCATTTTCCAGATTCCGTCGATGATGTTTCCGGTCCGTCCGTATCCTCATCGGGTATACGGTATGAGCGCGGTCGGTAAGGATCCTGAGTGCGTTGTTTAATGGTACGTAAACTTGCTTCTGGATCGCTGCTCGTTGGGGCTCTCGTATCTTTGCTGCTGCTGTGCTCCGAGGCTAGGGGTGAATCTAGGCTGACTTCAGGGCCAGGGAGGAGTGTGTAGGGTTCTATCGCTGAGTTCAAGATGTCCGAAGAAGTTTCTTTTTGGGCATAGATATAGGTCGGTGTTTGCTCAGTTGCAGGTTCGGTTCCGATGTTGGATTCCGTATCTTTGTGGTTATTCAGTGGGTTGCTGGAATCAAATATCTCACCCACGGCATCGGCAACACTGCCTGGATTAATGACAAGATAACCATAGCTGCCACCGAATACCGCGGCAAAAATCAATGCGGCTACAATAGAGCGCGTGAGATAGCGGTTTCTGGTCGGGGCGTGTTTCATCCTAGGATGAATGGGTGGCAGATTGCGACCTTCCTCGACCGGTCTTTGCCGGGTATTCGTTGTCTTGCGCGGATAGTGGTTTTCCGACTTGGGATTTGCGCGGGGAGCACTCGAGACCTTGTTGTCGAGTACAGGACTTTTGTGTTTAACCCCATCATGCGGCTTTCTTAACGAGTGCGGCGGCCAAGGCTTCGGTTCGGGTCGATCATGAGCCACGGACTTGGTGGGTGTGTTTGCTGCTGATGGGATGGTAGGTGAACTGGGCGTTGAAGAACGTCGGACCAAATCGGCGCCTCTCGACCTTGGGCGATGCCCCCGAACAATGGTATCGTCCTGAATGTTGTGATTTACGCTGGGCTTACCGGCCTGCTGGGAGACTGCACGCATTGATATATCCTGGGGCTGCGCAGCCTCGGGAACGGTCATCTCCAGCGGCAGTTCCGCCACTACCTGACGTACATCATGCTCGTTGAAGGCATGTAGCTCTTCCACTTGTCCATGCAGTAATAAGCGGGAGCAGATCAAGTTGATTCGTCGCGGGATTCCAGTGCTGTATCGATAAATAAGCTCGAATGCCTCAGCGGAGATGGTTGGATCCCCGTTCCAGCCGACTACGGTTAGGCGATGTTCTATATATTCACGGGTTTCGTTGATATCCAAGGGTTCGAAGTGACACACCGTAACCAGCCGTTGGCGCAGCTGCTCCAACTGAGTGCTCCTGACCAGGTCCTGCAGTGCGGGTTGGCCAAGTAGAAAGATCTGCAACAGAGGTTGTTCGTTTTGCTGTATATTGGATAACAGTCGTAATTCCTCTAATGCCTCAGTGGAAAGATGCTGGGCCTCATCGATGATCAGCAGGGCCCGGCGATTCGATTCATATAGATGAATCAACATCTCTTGCAGACCTATCAAAACAGTAGCCTTATCCGACGCCGTGGCATCTATGCCGAATGAGTAGGCCACCATACGCAGCAGGTCATCGAGATCGAGCTGGGTGGTAACGAGCTTGGCAACGACTAGGTCATGGGAGGAATATTCAGACAGCAGATCATTGATTACCGTGGATTTTCCGGTGCCTGGTTCACCCGTAATAACGACGATTCCCTCTCTACGAAGTAGACCATACTCAAGGTAGTTCCTCGCCTTGAGATAGGATTTATGGGAGTAGGAAAAGCGGTAGTCCGGGCTTATTCTGAACGGATCTTCGCTGAAACCGTAAAAAACTTCATACATGGATTGGTGTTATCGTAGGGCTGTATTCTTGCGGGTATGCAGTCTACCCTAATTTTTTCCTGGTAATTTACATTGGGCAGGATTTGGGAGGTTTAGTTCCCAGTATGATGATTGCGTCATGGGTATTATCACCTTAACTCCAGATTACCGGTAAACCTAAAGAGTTGTTTCAGCGAGGTCTGCGCCGAATGCATTCCCCGCGCAAGTCTGATGACAGTAAGCCAGTCTTGTGGGTGCAGAATGACTTCGGTAACGATATGAGGTAATGGCATTACCCCTACTTCATTGACCGCTTTTACCAGACGTTGCGGAACCCTCATTGTAACAGTGTCTGAGATGGCGCGAACAGCAATCCACAAAATCCCGGTGCGTTGGCAGATTTCCGCGATTGCCGCCGTCTCCATATCCGCGGCAATCGCTCCTTGGCTTGCGGCAAGGGAGCGCTTCTGAGCGATGTCTGTCAATACCGCGTAGGTTTCGGCCAGGGCCCCGGTATGGACCTCGAATTTCTTACCGAAATGTTGAGACAGACGTTGATGCCAATCCTTATTTGCGGTAAAGATTTTACCATCCACAGAGCTGATCGTCCTGGGTAGAACGATATCGCCGGGTTTTAGATCCTCGTCCAATGCCGCGGCACTACCCCAGCTAAGCAGTGCTCCGGCACCTTCAGCGATCAGTCGTGAGGCTCCCCGGCGGGCCTGTTCCCTTCCTATTCCGGTAAGTGTGATCACTGTATTTTGGTCGAGATAGGCAAGTTCTCCAGGCGCTATTCCGTTGCGGGTGAGGGTCCTCAATTCGGCGGTAAGGGCGCAGCAGATACCAAGTAGCCTTGAAGACATGGGTTATCGGGAAGGGGCCTGCTTTCTACGAATTGCTAATTGGCAGTCGAACACTATCAAAATTTCAGCTTGTGATAGCGCGCCAGGGCCCATAACGGGAAATACTTACTGTAGCCATGATATTTCAGATAGAAGACGCGTGGAAATCCCGGGGCGCTGAAATCCGGCTCGTACCAGAGTCCATCCGACCCTTGGGCCCGCATCAGATGCTCGGCGCCTCTTCGCACCTCCAATGAGTCGCGATGTCCGGCGGCCATCAGCGCCAGCATGGCCCAGGCGGTCGAAAACGAAGTGCTTGTCGCGCCTTCTCCGGCCAGCGACCGGTCGGCATAGGAATGGTTACTCTCGCCCCAGCCGCCATCGCTTCTTTGTTTGGACTTGAGCCATTTGACCGCCCTTTGGATCATGGGATCGTCATTTGAAATGCCGACCTGTTGCATGGCGGTAAGCACCGACCAGGTGCCGTAGATGTGGTTGGTTCCCCAACGTCCGAACCAGCACCCTTCTGGTTCCTGTTCTTTTCGCAGGTAGGCCATACAAGCCTTCATGGGGGCACGGTATTCTGGGTGGTCCTTCACCAGCAGGGCAAAAAGGGTGACACAGCGTGCACTGACGTCGGCTGTGGGCGGGTCAAGCAAGGCCCCGTGGTCGGCGAAGGGGATCTCGTTGAGGTAATAGTGAGTATTATCGGCATCAAATGAGCCAAATCCGCCATTTTTCGATTGCATGCCGACGAGCCAGTCAGCGGCACGTTTTACTGATTTGTCGAACCATTTATCATTGGTCTGCACCATTGTCCAGGCGACTGCCGCGGTGTCATCCAGGTCGGGGTAGTGGTCGTTACGAAACTGAAATGGCCACCCCCCCCCATCGAGACCCGGGCGATCCGTTTGCCAATCCCCCTTATGGGTCAACAGCTGACGTTGTTGCAGCCAGACTAATGCGCTGTGAATCGCCCGTTTAACGCGCTGACCTCCGAGCTCCTGGAAGGCCAGCACGGCCAGGGCCGTGTCCCAGACAGGAGAGACACAGGGTTGGCAATAGGCTGATTTTTCATCTTCGATGAGTAGTTTATCGATGGCTTGTTTAGCCCTGGCACGATAGGGATGCTCCGGTGGGTAACCTAGTAAGGCCAGAGTCTCATAGGCATTCACCATGGCAGGGAATATGGCGCCTAGTCCTCCGGTGCCATTGAGTCGTTGGGTAATCCACTGTTCGGCCTTTTTTAGGGCGCGTTTTCTCAGCCACTTTGGGGTCAGAGGTTCCAACAAGGTTCGACCCAGGGCGTCCAATACGAGGAGCACCCGGTGTAGCGGTGATCTTGTTGCAAAATAGTGCTTTTCGTCCTCAGGAGGGACGGTAAAGAGTTCGCGAATTCCCACACCGTTTGGGTTTTCGGCCTTGGGGCGCAGGCTGCACAATATAAACAGCGGTACCATTACGGTTCTTGACCAATACGATACCTTGTTGAGATGGAAGGGGAACCAGTGCGGGAAAAGCATGATCTCCACCGGGATATAGGGTACCCCCCGCCAGGGGATTTGTTCGAAAAGTGCCAGGGCAATCCGGGTAAAGACGTTGGCACGGGCCGCCCCGCCATGGGCGAGTATCGCCTCGCGAGCCCTGATCATGTGATCGCTATTCGGGTGGTCGCCCGCCAGTTTGAGGGCATAATAGGCCTTGATCGAGCAGCTCAGGTTGAGATCGCCCCCGTGATATAGGGGCCAGCCACCGGTGCTGCGTTGCTGTCTGGCACGAAGATAGACCGCAATTTTTTGCTGCAGTTGGTGATCGATTTCGTCCATGTAGTGCATCATCATGATGTACTCTGCGGGGATGGTGCAATCGGCCTCGAGTTCGAATGCCCAATAGCCCTGAGGCTGCTGCAGACTAAGTAAGGCGTTCTTGGCCCTATCTATTGCTGCCTCTAGCGTTGTGGTTCTCTCCCCCTGCCGGGCGAGCTGTGGCTCTGGGTCCAAATAGGCTTGAGCCTGATGGGTCGCATCGGTCATTTTCATGGTGCTATCCGTGATAATTATCCTTATTAATCAATAGATATAATTCTTATAATGAGACTTGCTAGATTATCTGCTTTCGACTAAATATCCAAGAGTTCTATTGGTGATGGGTGCCGGCGGTGGGTAATCCAAGACTTGAAATACCAAAAACAGACCTTACAAGTAGATCATGTGTCGCCGTTAAGCGGCTGGTGATCACCGTGGCCTTGACACTGCGGCGGGTGATTTTAACTTCGTTGCCGGAAGTGAAATCTAGGTGTCGACGGATCTTACGCAATGTGAGTACGGCCATGCCGATGGCCCATAGGCAGAAATTGCGTATGCCGGCCTCATACTTGGGGATGAGTAGCGTATACTCAACCGCATTACTAAGGTGTTCCTTGGCGATTCCGATGAGCCTCATCAGCCCTTGACCAAAACTCTTTTGATATTGGCCCGGCAACAGATCGTCCAGATCGAAGCCGGATTCTTTGAAGATATCCCTGGGTAACCAGCAAGCACCTCTACTTCGATCATCCCAGATATCCTTGAGTATATTGGTCATCTGTAGGCCCTGACCGAAGGAAACGGCTAGATCCATCATGTGTTTTTCATGGGCCGCGATTTTGGTGGAATAGTCACAAAACAGTTTGGTGAGGGTTTCACCCACGATACCGGCTACGTGATAACAGTAGCGGTCGAGCTGAGCAAGACCGGTGAGTCCACAGTTGCCGTGGTGGTTCTGAAACTCTACCATGCCCTGCGCCATCACTTTGACACAATGCTCCAGCGCGCCGCGCTGCTGAGGGTTGAAGCCGGCGGTAACCTGAATGACCTCTGGCGTGCATTGGATCAGCTCATGTTCCGCGGGGATGGTGCTGGTGGAGAGCAGGGGGCTCAATTCTTCCGAAAATTTGCTGGCCTTTGCCTTGCCGGATACAACGTTCAGGAAAAGATCGCAAAAATATCGTTTCTGCGCCCAAGTCAGCGCCGGTTCGTCCTCGATGGTATCGACGATCCGACACAGCAAATAGTTATTCGAGACGACCTTGTGCAACTCTAGGGGCAGCTCTGGGATGGTCAGGGCGAAGGTGCGTGAGACGCCATTGAGGAGATGGGCCTGGAGCTTACCTCCTGAGTCGAGACCTATACCGAGTATTTCAGCGCTGACGGTATTGCCTACTTCGTTGTGTTGGGGATTGTACATGCTACCAATGTTTAATA
Organism: Gammaproteobacteria bacterium; assembly: GCA_024222475.1. GTDB lineage: Bacteria > Pseudomonadota > Gammaproteobacteria > JAAEPA01 > JAAEPA01 > JAAEPA01. The sequence goes on from JAAEPA010000223.1 coordinate 9,934, forward strand.
ATGTTGTTGTCGCATGAGGGTATTAAGCCGGATATTTCATGAATTTGCACGATGATCGCTTAGAAATTTGTTTCCACAAGGGATTATGCGAAGGAGCGGCGTATCCACGATTACGGCCGACTGAGCAACAACCTTGTGGAAATAAGGATCAAGCGAGGGCGTGTGTAATTTATAAAGCATCCGGGCTAAGAGGCTGTCGTGCAGTAAGCCGCTGTAAACACAATCGCGGTGCGTATATTAACAGGATCGGGTATCGCATGAAATGCTTGCAAGTATCGGAATGAAAATTCGGTCTTGTCTAGAAGCTTGTGATATTTTATAAGCTTAGCGCATTTTTTAAGTGGTTTTGGATATGGCTAGTGGGCCCCCGGAAATGCTACTATCGCCGCATAAGAACTGTTGTGGTCGAAGACGGCTGCATTGGAGAGGAGAGAAAAGTTATGAGTATCCCCGTGCGTCAGCAATTTCAGGTGGCCTCGTATATCCTGAAACAAAAGCTGCGAGGAATACAACGTTATCCTCTGGTTTTGATGCTGGAACCTCTGTTTCAGTGCAACCTGGCCTGTGCCGGTTGTGGAAAAATAGATTATCCCAGCGAGATATTGAGCAAACGCCTGAGTGTCGAAGATTGTTTGGCGGCGGTCGATGAATGTCCTGCCCCTATCGTTTCCATTCCTGGGGGGGAACCGCTGATTCACAAAGAGATGCCTGAGATCGTCGCCGGGATTGTCAACCGTAAACGCTTCGTTTATCTGTGCACGAATGCGTTATTGTTGGGGAAACGAATTGCAGATTATAGCCCTTCGCCCTATCTTGCGTTTTCCGTGCATCTCGACGGTAATCGAGAACACCACGATAAATCGGTATGCAGGCAAGGTGTGTTCGACAAAGCGGTCGAGGCGATAAGGCTGGCGCTGGCCAGGGGTTTCAGAGTCAATGTTAACTGCACGTTATTTAATGGCGAAGCGGCAGATGAGGTGGTGAAGTTTTTTGATTTCTCCACCGAATTAGGGGTCGAGGGAATTACTGTATCACCGGGTTTCAGCTATGAACACGCTCCCCATCAAGAGGGTTTTTTACAGCGACATTCCAGCAAGCAGCTGTTTAGGGATATTTTCAGGCTCGGTAAGGAACGCAACTGGAATTTGAACCACTCAAGCCTGTTCCTGGATTTTTTGGCAGGGAATCAGAATTACCAGTGCACACCCTGGGGCAACCCCACGCGCAACATTTTTGGCTGGCAGAGACCCTGTTACCTGCTGGTGGATGAAGGCTATGCCCCGACATTCAAGGCGTTGATGGAGGAAACTGAATGGGAGCGTTACGGTGTTGGCCGTAATCCAAAGTGCGGAAATTGTATGGCGCACTGCGGCTTTGAGCCTACAGCCGTGAACGATAGTCTGGCACACCCATTGAAAGCGTTGCGTACATCCGCCTTCGGTCCTCGCACTGAAGGGCCGATGGTTGCCGAACCTCTCATACTGCATTCTACGCCACCCTCTATAGAAGAAAATACCGGTGCTTCGGTAGAGCCGCTGGAAAGTAAAAGGCTGTCATCATTAAGGTGAGGGGTAGGTATAAACCTTGTCTAGACTTGCCCCTGGGGGCTGTCCGAGAATGAACCAACCTACTGCGGACAAGGCCGGCAGGCCGGATTTGCCTTTAATTTTCGTTAAATATAGCCAATATTCGCCTTAAATGAACGAAAAATTCGACTCAGTCAGCCTTGCCCTCGCTACGGTCGTCATTCTCGGACAGCCCCCTAGTGAGTGTCCTATCTAAGGAGTATTGCTCATCGAGACAATGGGTTTGTTACTGATTGTCGCCGCATTGACGATGTGGGTCGTGGTGCTGTTGTTACCCTGGCGACCTTGGACCGCAGGGCCGTTTCTCGATACAACGCCTCGGGGGATGGGGCGTCCCTTAAATGATGTTACCGTGCTGATGGCGGCACGTAATGAAGCGCAGTTGATTGGTCCTACCTTGTGTGCGTTGAAGTCTCAGGGCGAGGGACTGGAAATTGTCGTCGTCGATGATCAATCAGACGACGAAACGGCTCGGGTTGCTTATCAGACGCTAGATAAAGAACTTACCGTCGTTCATGGCAAACCCCTGCCCACTGGTTGGAGTGGGAAACTCTGGGCGCTGGAGCAGGGTCTTGAGCACGTTTGCACCCCCTATACGCTGCTGACCGATGCAGATATTTTGTTGTTGCCTGGAATCCTACCCAGGGCATTGCAAAAGATGCATCGTGAGGGTCTACATTTTCTCTCGCTCATGGCCACACCGCATCTGCACGGTTTCTGGGAAAGATTGCTGATGCCCGCCTTCGTGTATTTTTTTAAGTTGCTGTACCCATTTCGTCTGTCCAATTCTCAATTTCCTGTAGTCGCGGCAGCCGCGGGTGGTTTTATTCTTCTTGAAACACGATTGCTCCGAGAAATCGGTGGCTTCGGCGCGCTGCGCGGTGCGCTCATCGATGATTGCACTCTGGCGAACCAAGTTAAAAGAAGGGGCTTTAGTCTGTGGACGGGTCTGTGCCACGGTGTTTGCAGTCAGCGACCTTATAAGGATCTCGCCGACATATGGGACATGGTGGCTCGAACGGCCTTTACCCAACTCAAGTATTCAATCGTATTGTTACTCCTGTGTACCGTGCTTATGGTTGCCGGTTTCCTGGTGCCGGCGATCGGTTTGTTTTGGTTTCCTTGGAATATTCCGAATATTTTGGCATTGGGGGCCTTGATCATCATGATGGTGACCTATTTGCCAACTCTCAGGTATTACGCCATGGCACCGCTGTGGGCCCTGGCGATGCCGCTCATCGGCGTGATGTTTCTTGCTATGACCTGGACTTCTGCCATCCAATATTGGCGAGGTCGGCGGGCATCTTGGCGTGGTCGTCTTTACGATAGCGCATCGTTATGATCGCGCAAGTGTCAGTTTTGATGAGCGATGTGTTTGGCCGAGACTTAAAACAGGCTCAAAGATTGATATTTACGCTGCTGATCTCGTCGCTTCCGTTTACTGTCTTGGCTGATCTTCAGCCGTCGCAGGGTGCCGCTGATGTCGTCACCCAATTACAGTCTGAACTCATCTCTGTCATGAAGCGCTCCGAGGTGCTGGGTTATCAGGGACGTTATGATAGCTTAGCCCCGATAGTGCGTGCTACTCATAATTTGCCGGATATCGCCCGAATCGTCGTAGGAAGGTATTGGGGTCGCTTGACTGAGGTGCAGCGGAAGGTATGGGTGGAAAATTTCAGTCAACTTAGTATTGCTACTTATGCGTATAAGTTCGATGGTTATTCCGGCGAGCTGTTTGAGCCGATCTCCCAACAGGAAACTGCCCGAGGGGATAAATTCATTCGTACGTTGTTGATAAAATCCGATGGTGAGGAGATTAGATTCGATTATCTTTTAAGACGGGGTGATGATGGATGGAGCATCATCAATATTATCGCCGATGGCGTCAGTGACCTGGCGTTAAAAAGATCCGAGTATTCGGGCATTATTCGACGTGAGGGATTTGATGCTCTGATAATGAAACTCAAGGACAAAATCGCCAAATATTCCCTGGACGGAAAGGATTGATAGAGCACTAGGAGTCTGTCGGACTTAGGTGATTGTAGCGAGGGAAAGACGGTTTGAGACGGATTTTTCGATCGTTTGAGGCGAATAGCCGTAGCGTGTAACGAAAAGGATCGGGAAATCTGTCCAAATCCGGCTTTTCCGCAGTAGATCGTCCTAAATCCGACAGGCTCCTAGATGAAATGCGGAATGATTGGTCTCTCTCTCTTGTCTGAACAATAGAAATAAAAAACATGACTAAGAACCATATGAGTATCATCTCCGGCGGCGATTGGGATGCTGGAGCAGGGCCCTTTCATAAGATTCTGGGCTTAATTTTGGCTGCCGTGCTCATATTATTAAACGGCTGCGCGGCGGTGCCCAAAGACGAATACAACAGCGATCCCTGGGAGGGGGTGAACCGCAAGGTCTATAAGTTCAATCGGGTGCTAGACAAACACCTAGTCAAGCCGGTCGCCGATACCTATGTGAAGGTGACTCATGTATCGCTGCGACGTCGGATCACCAACTTTTTCACCAACTTGAATGGAATCAATGTTTTTTTAAATGACTACTTACAGGGTAAATTCAAACAGGGTTTTGCCGATACGACACGATTTGTTCTAAACAGTACCTTCGGTATTCTTGGTCTATTCGATATTGCTACGGAATTTGGTTTCAAACAACATGAAGAAGACTTCGGCCAGACGCTTGCCGTCTGGGGGGTTGGTCCGGGTCCTTACCTGATGTTGCCCGTTTTGGGACCCTACACCCTGCGTAACACCCCGGGTTTTGCGTTCAGTTATTACACCAATCCGCTATTCCTAGTCGATGACCTGAGGATCACGATACCGCTGGCGACTTTGGGTCTAGTCGATTTGAGGGCAAGTGCCGAAGGGGCCATTAGTTTTATCGACGAGGCCGCAGTGGATCCCTATGCCTTTATGCGTGAGGCCTACCTGCAGCGGCGGAACTTCCTCATTCATGATGGTAGCCCGCCGGTTGATGATCTGTTCGATGAACTCGATCTAGAGCTTGAGGATGAGCTCAGATAGTGGTGAGGGATTGGGAGTCTGTTCCGGTAAAAGGTGGTGAAAAGGGGGTTCAGAAGGATCCATGCCCCTAAACATTGATTCAGCACTACAACAATATTTTGGCTTCGACAATTTTCGTCCCGGCCAGCGTGAGGTGATTGGGCATTTGTTGGCCGGGTATTCTGCGGCGGCAGTGTTTCCCACCGGGGCGGGGAAGTCGCTTTGTTACCAGTTGCCGGCGTTGATGCTGCCGGGGGTTACGTTGGTGGTGTCTCCGTTGATCGCGTTGATGAAGGATCAGATCGACGCGCTTGCATCGCGCGGCATCGCGGCGCGGCAATTGGACTCGACGCTGGATGCGCAGAGCTACCGCGAGGTGATGACGCTGGTCCGTGCAGGTGAGCTGCGGATGTTATATGTGGCGCCTGAGCGGTTTAACAATGAGCGTTTCCGGGAAGCGATTCGTGCGGTGTCCATCTCATTATTTGCGGTGGATGAGGCGCATTGCATCTCGGAATGGGGTCATAATTTTCGGCCGGATTATCTCAAGCTGGCGGGCTATGCTCGAGAGTTCGGCGCGCAGCGGGTGCTGGCGCTAACGGCGACGGCTACAGAACAGGTGCTCGACGATATCCGCAAGGGGTTCGGTATCGTACCTGAGTGTGCCGTCAGAACCGGTTTTCACCGGCCCAATCTTAGTTTACTGACAACGCCTGTTAAAGGAATAGAACGTGATGAGTTGCTGCTGAGGCTGTTAAGCGAGCGTCCTCGAGGCTCCACGATCGTCTATGTGACGCTGCAAAAAACCGCCGTATCGGTGGCCGAACGTTTGCGAGCCACCGGCTTATCCGCGCGTGCCTACCATGCCGGAATGAAAAACGAGGCGCGCAGCGTGATTCAGGACTGGTTCATGAAGTCCGATGATGCGATCGTGGTAGCGACCATTGCGTTCGGTATGGGCGTGGACAAGGCCAACATCCGCTATGTCTACCACTACAATCTGCCTAAAAGCCTGGAGAACTACTCGCAGGAAATCGGCCGGGCAGGACGCGATGGTGAGGCCTCGATCTGTCAGGCGCTCATCTGTCCGGATGATCTTAGCGTGTTGGAGAATTTCGTCTATGGAGACACGCCAAGCATGGCTGGCTTGCAGGGGCTGATCGAGTCACTGTTTTCGCTGGAAGTGCAGTTTGATATCAATCTATATGAACTGTCCTTTAGACACGATATCCGCCCGCTGGTGCTGCGTACCTTGCTGACCTATCTGGAGCTGGATGGTTACCTGCGTGGCGGCACGCCGTTCTACGCCGATTATCAATTCAAACCACTGCTGAGCTCGGCCGAGATATTGGTGCAGTTCAAGGGTGAACGGCGTCAGTTTCTGGCTGGTTTGTTCCGACTGGCGAGGAAGACCCGTACCTGGTTTCATATCGATCCTGCCACTGCCGCTGAGGCCTTGAGCACCCATCGTGAACGTATTGTTCGTACCCTAGATTGGCTGGGTGAACAGCAGATGCTGGAGGTAAAGGTGGCTGGAATTCGCCACCGTTATGAACGCTTAAAGCTGCCTCCGAATCCGGCGGTCCTTGCCAATGCCCTCAATGACCGCATGCTGAAGCGGGAACAGGCCGAGATCAACCGCTTGCAACAAGTGCTCGATCTGGTGGCCACCGATGGTTGTCAAAGTGCCATTCTTGCCGGGCACTTTGCCGAGACGCTGCCACAGACTTGCGGCCACTGTTCTTGGTGTCTGGAGGGAAAGCAGAGTATTCCAGCGCGTGGAGAAATATCAATTCCCGCGGAACTGACTCACCGGGTACAAAACCTCCTGCAACATGATGATCCAGATAATATTCTGCGAGATCCACGTTCGCTGACGCGTTTCCTTTGTGGTGTCACCTCACCCCGGACCAGCCGCGCCCGGCTTTCCGGTCATGTATTGTTCGGGATGGTGGAACGGGTTCCTTTCGAGCGAGTGCTTAAGTGGGTAGATTCGCGGGGGGTGTTGGCATACTGAGGATGGGGCTTTAACCCGGATATTTCGAGATTAAGGCAAAAAAGGGTCAGACTCGAATTAATTCCTGTTATTTGCTCTGAGATTTACTGCTCCGGGTGCCCGGATAAAGTTGAAGAAACTTTACCCGGTAATGGAAAGTTGTTGATGTGCTAGCAGCGTGCGGCATATGCTACACCTAAGTCATTCGTCTCTTAAGGTGACGAGGTCCTCTCGCCGGTGTTTTAAGACCATAGTATTCGGCCGTACGTGAATGGGAAATCGATCCTCAACTTCGGCCTTGAGGAGAGCCTTTAGCTTGTCCATGGAAGAAGATCGTACAACAATCTTTTCGCCTCTCACTTTTGCAATGAAATCGTCGTTTGGACGTTCAATTACATCGACCATCAGCTGACTAATAATGGGGTGTCCCGCGCGTTCAAATACAAAGTACCAGAACCAACTCGCCCCAATCATAATAAAAACATGGAAAATTTCGTGGGGTCCAATAACCCCCGGCACCAATGTGGGCCACCTAGAATATTCCAAGATGGCTCCAACACTGTAAGAGAGACCACCGAGGACCATTATTCTTGCGCCATGAAAGCCGTAGTCGCGCGAATACTTCCATCCGGACAGAATCCCGGCCCAACCCAAGCTTAAATAGAACGATAAACTCAGCCATTCGGGAACGGAATTAAAAAACACCACTTCCAGCACTAGGCCCGTAATCGCTATGATCCAGATCGCCAACAAAAAGCCCCAACGCCAAATGCCACGAAACAGCAGGGTGTGGATAGGCGTGAAGGTCCCGGCTATCAACACCCAAATCGCGGCATGATCCATACGCTGAAAAACAGCCCTAGGGGTATTGCCGGGCTCAAGCAGGTGATAAACGCCACTCATTGAAAAAAGGAAGACCAACGCAAGCGAGAAAACAAAAAGAGAGAATAAGCGGGTTAAATTTCCGCTTCCCCTTTTGTACAGATAGAAACCCCCTACAAAGGCCGAAAATGCCGCCAACAAATGGGAGATACTACTAAATGGTTCGCTAAAACCTGGTATCGGAATAATGTTCAAGATAAATGGGGTCAGACTCGATTTAATTCCTGCTATTTGCTATGCTTCCACCCTCTTAATCAGGTATAGGACTCATGGCACGCCTTCCGCGCTACTTTGTTAAATGTCAGGCTCAACATATCATCCAACGAGGGAATAATCGTGAGCCGATCTTTGTCGCTGTTGATGATTATCCATTCTACCTAGAATGCTTGCAGGATGCGGCAAA
>JAAEPA010000224.1 GCA_024222475.1 Gammaproteobacteria bacterium
CTTTTATCGGTTTGGCCCGCACAAAATTAGCCACCCGACCTAACACCCCTCGCATGGCCGGGTCATTCATGGCTTCGGCCGATGGCTTGTCGTTTTCATCGACCCTGACCCGGGTCAGCATGGCCCCCCGAATGAAAATCGTGGGCGGTTCATTTTTGGCTAAAAGGGCATCGAAGGCATCCGCAGTGATATCTCGCATATGGCGATGACTGACCACAATTTGCGGCAAATCGTCCGCCCCGTCAATCTCCCTTACCAGCCCCGCCGCTTTAGCGTCCTGTAGCGCTTGCCGACGTCTCTGCTCTCGCCGGACCTCTTTCCGTCGTTCCCTGACCGCGACCGCAAATTCAGTCAACCAGCGAGCGCTCACTCCCCGGCGATTGATAGCGTCCTTGAGTTGGCCCAGTTCAGCCCGGTCAAGAGACGCCGCCTCATCCGTAATACCCCAGGCCCACGCCTGAATATCTTTCGGCTTTTTTGACGGCAAACTCTCCAACTCCTGAAGCAGATC
>JAAEPA010000225.1 GCA_024222475.1 Gammaproteobacteria bacterium
CCACATACCGCAATCAGGGCGTTCCTATTTTCATCGAAGATACTGTCGATATCATTCCTCGTTATTTTGGCTATTTTGGTTATTTTGGCTATTTTGTATCTCATGCGAGCGACCACCGCTGTAAGTCTATATACTTATTGAAATCGGCTTATGCTAAGCGATTCAATGTTCGATGAAACTACCGTTTCACCGTAAATACCTGGAGGAGTAAATGAATCTAAAAACTATCATGCCGTTCTTTTTATTTGCTTTCATCATGATTTTTGCGAATTGCGCTGTTGCAAAATCGCCTTCGCCCGGAGGTGTGGAGCTCTATTTCATTATGCCTCAGGATGGTGATGCCGTGAAAAGCCCGCTGACTGTGTGTTTGGTTTAAAGGGGATGGGCGTGGCACCCGCAGGGGTTGAGAAGGTCAAGACAGGTCATCATCATCTGGTGATTGATGCGCCGCTCCCGAGTCTGGATCAGCCCATTCCCAAGAATGATCATTACCGACATTTTGGTGGTGGTCAGACCGAGACGGCAATAAAGCTCACACCCGGCACGCATACGCTGCAACTGCTATTGGGAGACCACAATCACTTCCCGCATGATCCACCTGTGCACTCAAAGAAAATCTCTATCAAGGTCAAATGAAGGGCTAAAACGCATGTTTTGACAGAGAGGTTAAAGCATATGCTCTAGACCTGGACTCTGGACAAATGGACTTCAAGACTGCTGCTGAGTTACCGATATGATCTTTAACGCGGTCTTAATTGTAACTCTGTATATGGAATGGTACTGAAATAACTTCCCTATCTGACTTGCCTTATCGCTCGTATTCGGCGTTGCGACAACAGTGACATAGCTGGGGCTATGCGCCTGTTGTCACGCCTTGAATAAAAACGATCATGCAGCGCCGGTTAGGGAAGTTATTTAATTCGCATTCCTATTGACCTGGAAACGGCTTAGGGTAACGGGTAGCCAAGGCGGAAGGTCTTTGATTTTAGGGTGATTTTCTCGGTGGCATTCATAGGAGACAAGGAGAGTTTGTAATGAAGGCAAGTGAGTTGAACGCTAATTGGAGGCTACAGGGATTACCCTACCAGATCGAACAGTATGGATCAGCGCCTGTTTGGGCTATTTGCCGGCTTAAGCCATATGATGACAATGCCATTACCGTGTTGTACGGCAATGAAGAGGGTGCCGTCTCTGAGGCGCGGATGTGGCTAAAACAGCTCAAAAAAGGCAAGAGTGCGCCGGTGATCCAATTCAAACCCAATGACTCTAAAACCAAGGATGAATGATTTTCGGACGACCATTCTTCCTTTATAATTGTAAAGATAAACCCTGTATGCTGATCGGCCCCCAAACACCAACACTTGCGCTTTCTTGCGTTAAGTAGAAACTGAAATAGCTATGCCCAATCCTTTTGCCCATATCTATCTCTTTCGATCAATGTTTGTCGCCACGCTGGTGACGGTTTTGGTGTTGGGCACCCTGCCCATGGGACATTCGCTGATCTTCAATGTTAATATCAATGACAAGTTAGGGCATTTTATGGCCTTCTATGCCTGTGCCCTGTTGATTGATTTCTCCTTTCCGTATTCCCGTTTTAGTCTGAAAAAGGCCTTACCACTGCTGGGTTATGGTTTGTTGATAGAGATTATTCAGTTGTATCTGAATTATCGTTATTTTTCCCTCTATGATCTGCTGGCCGATGCCGCAGGTCTGTTGGCCTATGGGCTGAGCGTCCCCCTGATAAGACATCTCCCCTTGCTGAAGGGGAGATGGGAGAATGGTGCTCTTCTTGTTTCTAATGAGCATATTAAGTAAAGATGTGGGATGTGATCACAGGTCGTGAATCTCCAAGCCCAATTGTGAATGTTCCTGCAGGGTCTGCGGGCTACTGATGACTGCAATACTGGCCACTTCGGGCAGCAGATATTTCTGTGCCACCCGTTGCAAGTCTTCGAGTTTGACCTGCAGGATCTGTTTGCGAAACCGTAGCCGTTGCTCAGTTGTGCGTCCGTGCAGAGCAGCAAAATAAGTCCCTATGGCCTCCCCGGCCGGGGAATCGGGGCGGTCGATATCACTGATAATGCCCAGGATGGCCTCTTCCAGCAGGCGGGGTTCATGTCGTTCGCTTTGCAACCATTCCAATGCTCGGTCGAAATCTTCCAAGGTTTCTTCCAGGCGCGGATCGCGGTAGGAAAAAAATCTAAACGCACTGGTGTCATTGTGGTAACCCGCACCTGAGCCATAGGCACCTCCCTGTTCACGTATCGTCCGGTGTAGATAACCGTTACGCAGAAAGGGTCCGAGCACTGTCAAGGCCGGGGCATCCGGGTGTTCCTGTGCTACGGTGGGGTAGGCTTTGGCGCAGAAATTGACTTGGGTGTTGGTGGCCCAGGCCTGGTGTACCGTAAATGAAACGGGTTGCGGTGCAAAGCTGGCCTGTTTGTTGTGTCTATTGCTCCAGCCGGCCCATTGTTCGTTCAAGCTGGTATGGATCGCCTCCTGTTGGCTGGCTTCACTGACCACCAGCAATTGACGAGGAGCGTCGATCAGGGTGTCCCTGATTCGTTCCAATTGTGCCGCAAACGATTTCAACTCTTTGCCGGCTTCCAGTGCCTTGTCCAGGGCCTTGATTTGTTGGATGGACTGCAATCCGCCCCAGTGTTGAGCGAGGTGACCGCAGGGCCCCATGCCGGCGCTGGCGGCGGTTAGCGCTAGGACGTGACCGCTGTCGGTCACCTGAGATTCGCGGTGACCGCGGATTTGGGCAATGAGTTCACGCAAGCGGGGAAGTTCGTCGAAACGGGCCTGGTCAAGGGTCTCTTCGAGCAATTGGGCCAGGGGTTGCTGGTTGCGCAGCAGCGCCTTGCCAGACAGCACGAACAGACCCTTGACCCGCTGAATATCGTTGAGACTGGCGCGCACTGAGGCCCTGGAGCCGATTCCGCCGGTGAACGAGGCCTGCAGGGCCTGGGTTTGCAGATAATCCCGTCCGGCGCTGCCCACTTCGGTTAAACAGGCGCAGTAAAGCGGGAGTAACTCCATCAATTCTGGTTCTAACTGTGGCAGATCAAGGATGATCTGCTCATAGACCAGCCCGTTGGTACCCTGGGCAAACCAGGTCGCCGCCATGTCGGCGACCGGTTTTTCTTCGCCCACTGGGATTTTTATGGTGTCAGGGACATCTTCCTGAGTGACCTTGGGTAGGATTTCCGGATCGTCCGCGGCTTCCTGGCGGTGTTTCAAGGTGCTGGCGAGTTCCAACACCCGGCGGCTGTCTTGCTCCGACATTGCTGCCCGTATGTTGGCGAGATTTTCCTTTTCCTGGTCTTTCATTCTGCTGCTCATGGCGGGGTCTGGCACCATGGTCAGGCGTACCCGGTGAGGATTGTTCAGCAACAGTTTCCGAGCCAGTGATTTGATGAACCGCGGATCCTTGATTTTCTCATGTAACTCATTGAGGATGGGGTCGATATTTAGAATCTCGGCGGGGTCGGCCCCATGCAGTACCGGGGAGAGTGCCTTGACCATGAGTTGAAGACCAAAGGGAAATCGGCCTCCGCCGATCTCGCGTTGGCTAAGCTCCAACTGATGCAAGACGGCCTCTACCTGCGCTTGGGGAACGCCATGTTCCGCCACGTCCTGTAGTACCCCCAGGATGAGTTCTTCTGCAGCCGGTGCCTGATCCGGGTCGGAGCCCTCCAGACCACAAACGAACATCGCCTCGCGAGTGTCCGTGTCGAGCCCACAGAGCTCGGAAGGGGCGGTGCCTAGATCGCTGGTCTCTAGGGCCTTTCTAAGTGGTGAGGCGCTATTATCGAGCAGTACTCCGGAAAGCAGCTCGGCACTGATCATTTCGCGCAGATCGGTGCTTTTTCCGAGCAGCCAACCCATCACGACATGGGTCTTGTTGCTCAAATCGTCTTCATTGTCCAGCGAATAGCTGGATTCGACCACTACCGGTTCGCTGTATCGTTGTTCATCCGGGATGGTGAAATCCAGGTCTTGGGGATCGAAGTGTCTGAGCGCGCATTCCTCCATCCTGGCATGCTGATCCTCTACGGCAAAGTTTCCATAGGTCAGAAATACCGCGTTCGAAGGATGATAATGACGGCGATGAAAGGCCTTCAGCTGTTCATGGCTCAGCTTGGGGATATCCGAGGGCTCTCCCCCACTGTTGTAATGATAGGTGATGGTAGGAAACAGATTGGATTGCAGGGTTTGCCAAACTTGGCGCTCCGGTGCGCTCATGGCGCCTTTCATCTCGTTATAGACCACACCTTTGTATACTAGGTCCGAATTCGGATCCTGGGCAACGGAGAACTCTACTCGATGGCCCTCTTGGGAAAAGTCCAGCGGATCGAGGATAGGAAAAAAGACGGCATCGAGATAGACTTGTATAAGATTGTCAAAATCTTTGCGGTTTTGACTTGCAAAAGGATAGGCCGTCCAATCCGTAGCGGTAAAGGCGTTCATAAAGGTGTTGAGAGAGCGCCGAATCATCATGAAAAAGGGATCTCTCACGGGATAGCGCCGACTACCGCAAAGAGTAGTATGTTCAAGTATATGGGCCACCCCCGTGGAGTCTTGGGGCACGGTGGGAAAGGCCACCAAGAAGGCGTTGTTGCTGTCCTTGCTCTCAAGGTGAAAGTGACGTGCGCGAGTCACTCGATGCCGGTATTCCTCCACGGTCAGATTCAAGGTGGGGATTGGTGTCTGGTGCAGGAATTCAAATGCTGGATGAGTCATGGAATGCACGACCTGGTAGGGTTTTGAAGTGAAATAAGTAATATTACTTAGCCCGGATATTTCATGAATTTGCGCGATGATCGCGTAGAGATTTGTTTCCACAAGGAATTTTCCGAAGGAGTGGCGTATCCACGATTACGGCCGACTGAGAAAAATTACTTGTGGAAACAAGGATCAAGCGAGGGCACGTGTAATTTATGAAATATCCGGGTTAGATGTTAGAGTACCTGATTCAGTACCGTAAAGGGATAATTATATTGTACTCGCCGTAGTGCAATGTGGTTTGGAGATGGATTTTCATCCCGTTCGTCCAATAAACTGAGTGTTGCGCCTGTTATGGGTTGTCGAAAACATTAATGATGGCTGCCTCGATCCTCCTGGGCGATGATCGTAAACTCATATTTCGTACCCAGGATCTCAGAAAATCGGTAATTTTTCGCGGCCAGTAGCAACAGATTTAGGTGGAGTCTATCGACTTGTTCAAGGACTTGATGTGTGAGGATAGTGCTCGGGAATGCGCAGTGGCAAATCAGACTAAAAAACTTGCAGAGATGCGATTCCAGGCCTGTCCCGAGCAATTGCAAGAGGTGCGCCGCTTGGTGCGTGCGATCAGCGAAAAGAAGGGTTGCGATGCGGATCTGATCGATGGCATCGTGCTGGCCGTAGATGAGGCCAGTGCAAACGTGATCAAGCACGGTTATGAGATGAAAAATGCAGGTGATATCATATTAGAGATCTTTTATAGTCGTGGTGAGCTGGTATTTCGGCTTACCGATTATGCGAAACCGGTAGATCTCAAGGGTCTTCAGTCGCGAAAGCTGGACGATATTCGTCCCGGCGGATTGGGGATTCACCTCATCAGAGCAATCATGGACGAATACGGCTATCTCAAATCGCCTAGAGGGGTGGGCAATGTCCTCGAGATGAGAAAAAAAATCGCTGAGAATTGAGCGCGGAAGATGGGGGAAGAGGCTCTGCTTATGTGCGCAGCTATTGAATTTCATCCGCGAGGAATCGATACGACAAAGGTTTTTATCTTCTCGTATCATGGGTTTCTAAACATCCACTGGATAAGTTCATGGAATATAGTACACATACCGAAGGTTCTTACACGGTGTTATCCCTTGCTGGGGAGGTCGACCTTCATTATTCGCCCAAGCTTAGAAAACAGCTACTCAAGGATATGGGGGCAGGGCGGAACGTGCTCGTTGAGTTATCCAAGGTAAGGTATATTGACAGTTCCGGGATAGCGAGTCTTGTTGAAGCCTACCAGCTGGCCAAGAAAAAAAATCTGGAATTTGGTCTGGTGGGGGTAAGCCATGCGGCGATGCAGGTCTTGCAACTGGCGCGTTTGGACAAGGTGTTTCCTATTCATGATTCGGCCGATGCACGAATTGCAAGCGACAAACCCAAGCTCGTTTGAGCTTGATGCCGCAAGGTGGATTCGTTCACAAGTTCTAACCCGGATGTTTCATAAATTACACGCGCCCTCACTTGATCCTTGTTCCCCCAAGAAAATTTTCTCAGTCGACCGTAATCGTGGACCGTGGATACGCTGCTCCTTCGGAAAACCTCTTGTGGAAACAAATCTCTACACGATCATCGTGCAAATTCATGAAATATCCGGATAAAAAACCTTATATTTTAATCCTTTAATGATCAACGCTACCGGAAAAGGCAGTCCCCGCGAGCCGGTTATCGAGGTCGAAGACCTGGTTACCCACTACGGAACGAAGGTCATTCTCAATGGAATCAATCTCACGGTTTACCGGGGAGAGATCATGGTGATCATGGGGAGTAGCGGGTCGGGAAAAAGCACCCTGATGCGGCATTTGCTCGGTTTGAAAAAATCAAGTTCCGGGACCGTTCGCGTGTTGGGTAAGGATATCTCGCAAATCAATAATAAGGAACTGTATGCGCTGCGCAAACAGATGGGAGTGGCATTCCAGGGTGGGGCTTTATTGGGTTCTCTAAGTGTGGGCGATAATGTTTGCCTGCCGTTGCGGGAACATACGCGGCTCGATGAAAGTACGATTCAGATCATGAGCAGAATGAAGCTGGAGATGATGAGGTTGGGTGGGGCAGAGGATCTGATGCCTTCGCAACTCTCCGGCGGGATGCTGAAACGCGCCGGCTTGGCTCGGGCAATCGTCATGGACCCGAAAATGCTGTTTTTCGATGAACCCTCCTCGGGCTTGGATCCGGTGACATCGGCGGAACTTGACGAACTGATCCTGCTGCTTCGCCAGGCGATGAACATGACCATCGTGGTCGTCACCCATGAATTGGAAAGCGCGTTTAATATCGCCGATCGGATTACGGTGATCGATGCAGGACAACTCATCATGACCGGGACGGTGGAGGAGGTACGCCAGTCAGAGGATGAACATATCCAAAAGCTGATCAATCGTAAACCCAGTGCGGGGGTGGTTGACGCTCATGAATACCTTCAGCGATTAACGGGATTTCGACCGTGAGGAATGCCGATCCAAGATTGAAACCATGCTTGCGACAATAGGGAAAAATATCGAGAGGCTCGGTGACCGCTTTCTGTATTACGTGCAGCAGACGGGGCGGATGACGATGTTCTTGTTGGTCGCCTCGTTGCGGATCCTAATACCGCCGTACAGGCTCTTCCCCGTGATCAAACAGATACACTTCATCGGTGCACGTTCCGTGTTGGTCATTTTGGTCGCGGGTGTCTTTGTCGGCATGGTGGTGGCGTTGCAGTTCTACGACACCCTGGTGCGTTTTGGTTCAGTGAGTCTGTTGGGTTCGGCGGTGGGTTTGAGTTTGATCCGCGAGCTTGGCCCCGTGTTGACGGCGTTGATGGTGATTGGTCGTGCCGGATCTGCCATTTGTGCAGAGATAGGTATCATGCGCAGTGAGGAGCAGATCGATGCCCTGGAGTGCATGGCCATCGACCCTTACAAGTTTCTGATTACCCCCAAGCTGGTGGCTGGAATCATATCCTTACCCCTGTTGACCAGTCTTTTCGATGTGGTTGGAATATTTGGGGGCTATATGGTTGGAGTGGGATTATTCGAGGTAAATTCGGGGGCCTATTTTCAGGGGATGTATGATACGGTGCTGTGGGGCGATATTCAGATGGGACTGGTGAAATCACTGGTTTTTGGTCTGCTGATCATCTGGATTTGTGCAGCCAAGGGTTTTTTCCTGCACCTGGAAAGAATCGGGGCCTATGGGGCCGAAGGGGTGAGTCGCATAACCACCAATGCAGTGGTGCTTTCATCGATTTCGGTGTTATTTGCTGATTATCTGATCAGTTCGATCATGGTGTAGAGATGGTGCTACGATCACCAAAGTACGGGCTAGACACACATCTTCGACAATCAATTGGATTTACTTATGAAGCGACTTAATATCGAGATGGTTGTGGGTCTGTTTCTGATCCTCGGACTGGCGTGTTTTTCCTATCTGGCTATCAAGCTGGGTGATGTAGGAGTTTTCAAGGATGAGTCCTATTCGGTCAAGGCCCGATTTGTTTCGATCTCCGGACTCAAGGAAGGTGCGTCCGTGGAACTCGCCGGAGTAAAGATCGGTAGTGTTTCAGCGATACAACTGCATCTCGAAGACTATGAGGCCGAAGTGGATTTGTCCATCGACAAAAATGTCAAGCTGCAAGAAGATGTCATCGCCTCGATTCGCACTCAGGGTATTATTGGGGATAAATTTATAAAGATCAGTCCAGGCGGGGCCGAACAATATCTCCAGGAGGGGATGGAGATCGAAGATACAGAGTCGGCCATCATACTGGAGGAGCTGATCAGCAAATATATCTTCGAAGGCGATTCTGATAAGTAGCCTTTTCCTCTGCATGATTCGGTGCTCGCGTAAACCATCGGCTTGGTGATTAAAATCCTATGAATAATAATGGATTTGGTATGAATGTCTGGACGAGTACGTGGTTTTTGGTATTTACCCTGCTCCTGGTCTTCATGACCACCGCCAAGGCGGCCCAAGGTCCTAAGGAACAGGTCGAGATCACGGTCAGTGCGGTCTTAGAAGTCCTCAAAGACGGCTCTTTGCCGCGTGAAGCCAGGCGGGATAAGATCAGGGCGCTGATTCAGACCCGCTTCGATTTCCGTGTCATGTCACAAAGGACGCTCGCTACCCACTGGAAGAAGGCCACGGCGCAGGAACAGGACCGTTTTGTGGGGCTGTTTTCGAGATTGCTCGAATGGACCTATATCGGAAGAATCGAGGCCTATTCAAACGAGACCGTGAAGTATACTGGGGAGAAGATAAAAAAGGACCGGGCCTTGGTGGATACCTTCATCGTAACCGCGAGCACGGAAATCCCGATTGATTATAAGCTGCTGAAAAACGGTAATCAGTGGCTGATCTATGACGTGATCATAGAACAAGTCAGCCTGGTCAGAAATTATCGCGGGACCTACCGCAGCATCGTGAAAAGGCACGGTATCGGTGGGTTGCTGGAAAAAATGGAGCAAAAGGTTGAGCAGCTGAAAGAAAGCGCCAACAGTGCGGAAAAAAAGATGTGATAGCGCTAGTTATAAATTGAGTTCCAAATGATGCGCGCAGTACACTTCAGGCTGTGTAGGGTGCGCTGTGCGCACCAATGTTGATTTTGTCTGTTCTGTAAACCCTTAGGAATACTACCTAAATAACTTCCCTATCTGGCTTGCCTTATCGTCCGTATTCGGCGTTGCGAAAACAGTGACATAGCTTAGGCTATGCGCCTATTTTCGCGCCTTGAATACGAACG
>JAAEPA010000226.1 GCA_024222475.1 Gammaproteobacteria bacterium
CATTCGCGTCAGAAAGCTCTTTCCACGAAAACACGACCGGATCGCCTTCCTCAACCGGCATATTCATCCAATCTTCTTCCTTCCAATCCAGCACCCACAAGGGATCCTTAAACTTCTCCACAATTCGGGACTGAATCGCCGTCATAGTAGCAGTTTCGCGTATCCAGTCAAACTGCATTTCTCGCAGCTTGACCCCATAACTTGTGATACTCGCTGCGTCCTTTGTTCCGGTTCCGTCGTCACTCTCCCGATAGTTACTCAACACATTCTCTTTATAGCGCCGATCCTGTTGTGTGTAGCTGATAGCGTACTGAGCAAAGACCTGATTGACAATATTTGTCCTTCGGCGCGTCCCTGAAATCGTTGACTTGCGCTCCTGTAAAAACCCCGCTATTCGATGATAGTCATTATTGATTGACGTATCCAACCAGATTTCGAGTTCCCCCGCAGAATTCAACTTCCATGAGCCGAGGAAATTACTCAAGATACTGGTCAACCAGAATGCCAGCGAGTTCTCAGCCACGATCGCGCCCGCTGCCTTATACCCTAGCGCCTCCGCCGTAATCTTTGCCCTGGCCCAGCTTGTCGGGTGGCGTGTTGGTACTGAAAGCCCTTGTGCCTCCCCGTAATCCAATAAATCCTCTAATAATGTAATAGGGTTCTCGATGAGCGTTCCGCTGCTGTCCGGCTTGCCATAGCCACGATAGGAGACAGTCCCCGAAGGGTCGGATGCAAAAGTCACATACGCGGGGGTGTTGCTGACAACGAATGAAACCGATGCGATCTCTCCCGTCGAATCAAAAAACGTGCCACTGCCCCCGCCGGCGATGTGTTCAGAAGAGACGGCGTATTGCTTATAGGCCGAGACCGTATCCACACAAGGACAGACCGTCACACCTTGATCCCCGCTATTCTCATCTAAGTCCCCGTAAAGAATCGGAATAAGGTCATTCTGATTTTCCGGGTCACTAAACGCGCTGCTTTTCGGCAGTACTAACACATCAGTTAAGGCCATTCGTAAGCTTTCTCATGTCTTGCACGACCTCCAAACTACACACCATCTGGGGTTGCAAAACTTCGTATTTTTGCATTAATAACAATAACTGCTCTTTGACAGCGTTCCCTTTGCGCCGTTCTCGCTTCTGTCTCAAGTCACCTTTGCTTCGAGTTTTTTTCCGTTTCTGCATCTAAGATATTGCCTCAGTCAATAATCTAAGTTTCCCTTGTGACAGCGCCTCCTCAACAATTTCAGCCCGCAGAAGTGAGACCATATCTTCCCAGGCTAACCCCGCGAACCCCTGCTTTAGCTCTAACGTCCCCGTTATCAAGCTTGCCGTATTCAGGAGCGTTGAGAAATATCCGTCGTGATTGTCAAACGTTATCGAGTACGCCCCAATTTCCG
>JAAEPA010000227.1 GCA_024222475.1 Gammaproteobacteria bacterium
ACGGACCGAGGGACTTTTGAGCACCTGAGCCAGCGATTGGGCGTCGGCCGCCGCCTGGCCCGTCAGACTACGCGCCTGATTGGAGCGGATCTGGGTCTCGATGCGCGTGGTCTGGACCTTGATAAGTTCCGCCGTCAGGCTTGACAGGCGTTCACTCGCGAGTCTTTGCTGATTCGCCGTGTCTACAATACCGAGTTCGCGTTGATAGGCCTGTAGCGCCGTTTCCGATTCTTTGACCTGGGTCCGGAGTTCATCGAGTTGCGCATTCAACCAGCTGGCATTATTCTTGACGCCGCTCAAACGGGAAGTCAGACCAAATTGGATATAGGTATCGGCCACCGCGTTGGCCACGGCGGCCGCCAGGGAGGGATCCGGCGACTGATAGCTCACTTTAATGATCTCGCTCTGCTTGGTTCGGCTGACTTTCAGCCCGTCCTGGATCTCGTCAATAAGTCGATTACGCTGGGCTGCGGCGTCCGGCTCAGGATGCCATTCCTCCGGTGCCCATGCGCGCCAATTAAACCACCCTATCATCATACGCAGGGTTTCTGACAACGTGTCCGATGGTTGTTTACCATTACTGGTCGTGCCCGCGAGATCCAGCTTTCGCTGGTGCCATTCCACCAGTTTGAGCTTTTCCACCACCAGTTCCGCGATGCTGCGGCTATGAATGATTTCAAGCTGAGTTTCATAGAACAGAGAAATCAGGGGCGTTTCTACACGCTGTCTACTGAGCCCAATATCAGGTTGGATGGGGTTAACCTGCAGCGCGGTCTCCGCCTGGTAGATGGGTGTAAGGGAATAAGCACTCAATACCCCAATCATCACGCAGATAAAGGTGATTCCGAGGACGCCCCTTTTCTGGCGCTTGGCCATCCGCCAATAGCCGACCAGATCCAGCTCTTGTTCCTCGAAATCGAAATTCTGTGCAAGGTTTGTGGACGTACCTTGCCGGCCATTATTCGGGTCGCCTGGATTCACGATTGCATGATCTTTCATACCGTTGTTAGAAAAAACTCTCTCCTACGGTAATGATGTCCCCTGGGCGTAAATGATCGCTCAGGTCAACGTTTTGCGGTTTGTCGCCTTCGTTCTCGCGGATAAGGGTAATCTTTTTCGGTGACGCCCGCTCCGTAAATCCGCCGGCCAAGGTCACTGCTTTGTGCACGGTAAGCCCGACGCGATAACTGTAACCACCCGGCTGCTTCACTTCGCCATTGACGTATACCAGACGGTACTCGGTGATTGCGACAATTACTCTGGGCCTTCGCAGGTAGCCATCTGCGAGGCGGCGGATCAACTCGGCTTCAAGCTCCGTAACTGTCAGACCTTCCACCGGGATCTGACCCAGCAGCGGGAAGGAGATTCTCCCATTGGTGGCTACGCGCGTGTTTTTCAGGCTCAGCTCGGGTTCTCCGAAAACGGTGATCGAAAGGATATCGTCCGGCCCCAGGCGATAACGCTCCAGATTGTCTGCCAGTAGCTGGGAACTGGGCAGCACCAAAACCAGTAGCGTGAACAACAGGTATGCACCAGATAAAAGATCGCAGAGTGGGCAAGTATAAGCTTCTCTTCTATTCATTCACGGACAGTCTCTGACTTCACGGAGTCGTCCCTGATTGGTCTGCAAGATGAGAGATCTATAGTATGTTTGGAAGGCAGGCGCTTCGTTTACCGTTTATATCTCTCCTACAATAAGGGGAGAGGTTCTAATATCAAAACATGTTAGCACCATACGTAGAAAAAGTGGCTAATTTTAAAGGTTAGGAGAGGAGGCGGGAGACCCGACAGGCTTCTAACTCCATTATGCATCCTTTAAGGTTTCCCAAAAGCACATTCGTAATAGGCGCCATGTCATGCAATATGGCGATATCGGCGCCGCAACTCCCCGATTTTCCTTTGCAACGACTGATCGTGGAAATCGACACAACGCGCCTCGAACACCAGGTGCCTGCCGTGGGGCTGGCCTTGGTGGATGGTGAAGAGATCCTCTGGGCTGGAGCTGGGGGCTGGCTGATCTCGGCACGGATAGGCGAAAGGGCTCGCAAAGATTCAAAGCTGGTATTTACCAGCCTGTATCACCATGTCAGTGACGTGGATAATCTACGAGCCTGTTACGATGCACTGCCTGGGGATTGGGCCGTAGGGGTGATGGCGTCACCAAGGAGCAATACGGGAAAAATCTCGAAGCAAATCTTCAGGAACTGTCGGGGAGGCTAAGGCGTATGGGGAATTGTCCCCAGTCGAAACGGCGCAATCACGTACCACCCGCATAGCGGGGGGTTTGAAGTAGCCCCCCCTGGGGGGGGACGAATAGTGGTGAAGGCCCCATAGGGGCCATATGAACCCGCCTCGGTAGTTTCTCGTTACGTTAGTCGTCTAAACTGTACTAGTCCAGATCAGATCTGACACCTTTCAAATAAAAGAGAGGGTTACCGATGCTTATAGGAGAAGTATACTCATACCATCAATCTCAACAGTAATGAACGCAAAACAATGTGCTCTGCGTCATCAACGGTGCTGATACCTTAGCGAAGAGAGACCGCTAATTAGAGTGACAGCGGAATCAGAATGATATCCCCGTTGACGGCGATCAGCTTCTTCACTCTCAGAGCGGGGATGCGGAAATCCTTGTAGAGAGCTGCCCTGCTCTCGTCATAACAGTATTCCTATGTAACAGTTTGGCACATTACTTTTTTTATTACTTCACAGGTTTTCTGCATCACTTCTGGCCCTAGCGTTGGATGTACCAGCAGCACCAAACTGGTCTCGCCCAGCTCATGCGCTACCGGCAACGGTCTGGGCGGGCGCATTCCCGCATCGACAAAGGCCTTTTCGAGGTAAACCTCCGAGCACGAGCCGGAATAACAGGGTACGCCCTCGTTCGAGACTGCTTGCATGATACGATCCCGGTTCCAGACTGTTCTTAGCTGCTTTGGATTAACAAAGACGTAGTACTTATACCAGGCGTGCTCAATCGCATCTGGCGGAACAACAACTCGCAATGCAGGAAACTCGGATAAACATTCCGTCAGAGTTTGCGCATTCTGCTTCCGGATGCGATGCCACTCCGGCATGCGCTTCAGTTGAATCCGGCCGATGGCCGACTGCATCTCGGTAAGCCGCCAGTTGGTGCCGAAGGACTCGTGCAACCAGCGGAAGCCCGGGGGATGCTCACGTTCGTAGACCGCTTCCCAGCTTTTGCCATGATCTTTGTAGGACCACATCCGCGACCAGAGCTCGCCATCGTTTGTCGTCACCATGCCGCCTTCGCCACCAGTGGTCATGATCTTGTCCTGACAAAAAGACCAGGCACCGAGATGCCCGATCGTGCCAACCGACCGGCCCTTGTAGCGGGCGCCATGCGCCTGGGCGCAGTCCTCGATAACGAACAGATGATGAGCTCGCGCCAAATCCATGATCGGGTCCATGTCGCAGGGCCAGCCCCCCAGATGAACACAGATAATCGCCCTGGTCTTCTGCGTCAGGACCACCGCGATCGACTCCGCTGTGACGTTCTGGCTGTCACGATCGACATCTGCGAAAATCGGACGCGCTCCCGCATTCGCAATGCATGATGCCGAGGCGATGAAGGTCCGAGGCGTGACGATGACCTCGTCGCCCGACCCAATATCGAGCGCCTTAAGCGCCAGATCCAGCGCGACCGTGCCATTCGCCAGGGCAATGGCATGATCGGCACCCGCCCACCCGGCAAACTCCCTTTCGAAATCTCGCCCTTCAGTGCCGGCCCAGTAGTTGACTCGGTTCGACAGCAGCACGCGCTGGACAGCATCGGCTTCTTCCTCGGTAAAACTGGGCCAAGGCGGAAAAGGCGCGATCAATATCTCTTAATCCCTCAGGCTTTCATGCAGAGCGGCTTGGCCGGCACGCCTACTACGGTTACGCCGTCTGGTAGATCGCTCACCACAGCCGCGCCGGCTCCCACCGTCACATAACGTCCGATTCGCACGCCATGGCGAACGGCACTTCCGATACCGATCCAGCTGCCCTCGCCCACCTTGACACTCCCCCCAAGATGTGTTCCAGGGCAAATATGAACTCCATCGCCGAGGATGCAATCATGGTCGACGCTGGCGCCGGTGTTTATGATGCAACCATCGCCTATTACGGAATCCACATTAATCACTGCACCTGCCATGACAACGGTACCAGCGCCGAGACGAGCAAAACGGCTAACTGTAGCATCAGGATGAACCAATACCGCAGGAGCACCAAGGCGCGTTCTCTAAGAAGTAATCAGGTCTAGGCGCTTGCGCACATCCCCGATCGCCACTATCCAGTCGTCGTTGGAAGATACGACCCTGGCGGCATCGCTTACTTTGCCAATAACTGGCGCGTCGAGCACGAGTTCGTCCTTTGAATATTGATCATCCAGGAAAACTCTCCTGTCCCATTTGGACATGCATTCGGAGATGTCGCGCAGCACCTTTCCATGACCTCCCGCGCCGATGATGACAAGCCGGCTCATGTATCACCCATGGCTACCAGTGAATTTTTCCATCGTCGCGTGACCATCAGCAGTTATCCCTTCCCGCATGATCACCTTCTTCAACGTCAGGAACAGTATTTTAAGGTCGAGCCAAAAGCCTTGGTTATCGACGTACCAAACATCCAACCTGAACTTTTCATCCCAGGAAACGGCATTTCTGCCGTTGACCTGCGCCCAACCCGTGATCCCGGGACGCACCTCGTGTCGCCGAGCCTGCGCCGGTAAATACAGTGGCAGATATTCCATCAACAACGGACGCGGTCCGGCGAGACTCATGTCGCCTTTGAGCACATTCCACAACTCGGGTAATTCATCCAAGCTGGTGCCGCGAAGAAACTGCCCGAAACGGGTCAGCCGCTTCTCATCAGGGAGCGGATGCCCGTATACATCAGTCGCATCGAGCATGGTGCGGAACTTGATGAGCCGGAATGGCTTGCCATGAAAACCTGGTCGGACTTGGGTAAAGAATAGAGGCGAACCAAACTTGACGCGGATGGAAAGCGCGAGCACTAACATGACTGGCGCGAACAAGAGCAGACCTGTTAAAGCACCCACTAGATCAAACACGTGCTTCAGCGTAATCGACATCCGTTTTCTTTAGTCCAGCTCCATAATACGCATTAGCGACTGGTTGACGCTGTGCACGTCAAATCTTTCCTCTGCCATTTTTCGGCTGCGCGCAGCCATACGCTGCCACAAAGGTCGATTCTCGATGAACCACATCATGCGCTCCGCCAATGCTGTTGCATCCCCCTCCGACACCAGGAAACCGTTTTCACCGGGCATCACGGTCTCCCGGCATCCTGGTACTTCGGTAGTTAGGATCGGTCGTCCCATCGCCATGGCCTCCAGAACGGTTCGAGGCATCCCTTCATGGTAAGAGGGTAATACGTAAACATGACAATCGGCGAGAAAAGGCCGCACATCATCCGTCTCGCCAAGATACTCGATCCAGCCCTGCTCGTGCCATTGAATAACCTCAGCGAGTAGAATTCCGTCAGGAGAAGGGTCTTCCGGACCGACGAGCCGAAACACCGCTTCAGAGTACCGCGCCTTTACCAAGCAAGCAGCTTCTGCGTATTCTCGCAACCCCTTCTCACCAAGGAGCCTGGCGATCATTAAAAAAACACTCCCTTCTGCGGGCAGCTGAGTATTGCTAAAGGCGCTAAGGTCCACCCCAGACCCGTTGACGACAGCGCAACCGTTGCGAGGGATGATTTTACGCGCAACGAATTCATCCCTGTTGTCACGATTCTGAAAGATAACCCGGGAAGCTCGCTTCAGAGACACACGGTAAAGCTGTGTCACCAGCGCCGTCAGCACCTTACGTACTATGTCAACGTTCTGAAAAGCAAACCCCAACCCGGTGATCAGCGCATAGAACCTGGCACCAGGAATTGTTCGCAAAGCCAACCCTCCCCACACAACAGGTTTGATCGTGTACGCCAGAACTACATCCGGTTGAAGCTCCTGAAGGGCCCTTTTTAGGGCACAGTACGTCAGGAAATCTTGGCGCGGACTCAAGCCACTGCGGCGCACTGGAAAAGATCGGTATACAGCACCCAGTGCCTCGATATCCGACCGTATCGGGTCGGTGGCAGGCTCTGCCATAGAAATAACATCGTGCCCTGCATGAACGATCTCGCGGATCAATGCCCCACGAAAGTTGACGAGAGAACTCGGCAACGTACCAATTAACAAGATTCGCGCCATCGAAGGCTATCCCGAATTATTGGTCTACCAAATGGTGTCTTAAGTGAATCCGGAGCCACATATGCGACAAAAGTCGCCCCGAAAGTTAGTTAAGCGAGTCAGTAAGTTCTTTCCTGTGATCGACTTTTTACTTTAACACCACTCGCGACGGACGGAGTCCGACAAACAGAAACGCCTCTTTGGGGTTCCGCGCCTTTACCAGCCCTGCGACCTCCGCATACTCCTGCAGTCCCCCATATCAGCATAGACGTCGCCTGGTTTTAGCTAGACCCATTAACGACAGCCCAAACATCAATCGGGACGATATTGCGCGATTCGAATTCATCCCTGTTGTCTTTATTCTGAAAGATCACCCGTGAAGTTCGCTTTAGAGACATACGGTAAAGCTGAGTTACCAACCCCGTCAGCGCTTTGCATGCCATGTCAGCGCGCTGAAAAGCAAATCCAGCCCAGTGGTCAGCAAATAGTAAAATGTAGTAAATGGCATTAAGAAGGGTTCGAAAACTCGATCCTAGTGAAGTGACTCAAACCACGCCTGAAACATCAGAACATCCCACAAGTGGTACTGCCAATTGCGCTTTCCTGCTAAATGCTCAGACCATTTGCGTCGGATTGGGTCAGGACGGAAAAACCCTTCTTGACTCAAACGGGATTCTTGGAGTAGCGATTCAGCCCATTCTCGAAGCGGTCCGCGAAGCCAGGTGTCTATCGGGATACCAAATCCCATCTTCGGACGCTCTACGAGTTTCTTTGGAACGTACCGATACAAGACCTGCCGCAGAAGCCACTTGCCCTGCCCGTCACGAATCTTCATCTCGAACGGCAGTCGCCACGCAAATTCCACCAC
The DNA here is from genome assembly GCA_024222475.1 of Gammaproteobacteria bacterium. Taxonomy (GTDB): domain Bacteria; phylum Pseudomonadota; class Gammaproteobacteria; order JAAEPA01; family JAAEPA01; genus JAAEPA01. The sequence goes on from JAAEPA010000227.1 coordinate 7,071, forward strand.
ACGATGATCCAGAAATGGAATCCTTGTTTCCAGGCTGACCGCCATCGCCGCTCTATCCACCTTGGTCAGGATATCGTTGGGAAGATAGCCAAGCAGGTCCAGCGCCATCATCTTTTCGGACAGGTTCGCTTTGCCCGGTAAAAAAACCGGCTGTGGCGCCTCATGCTTGTCTACTCGAAGCACGATATCCGCCGGCCCCCAGTGGCTGATCAATCGCCGATAGAGGGCATCTCCGTCGTCACTACCGAGTACGTCAGCGATCTTGTGCAACTTGTCTCCCGCCCCTCGAAGACGCAAATGCATAGGGATAAGAGACTCGACAGCACGATATAGACCGTCCCAATGGCGAGGCGAGATCGCCCGGATGCCTGCTGCGCCTATGTGCCGCAGGCTGTTCGGGAAACGCGATAGCTGCGGCCACAGGCGCGCAGCCATAAAATGGCGATTATACCCGCCGAACAACTCATCTCCGCCGTCACCGGAAAGTGACACTGTTACGTCCTCCCTTGCCAACTTTGAAATGAGAAAGGTCGGCACTTGCGAGGAGTCAGCAAAGGGTTCACTGTATACTTCAGGCAATCGGGGAATAACCGACATGGTCTCTTGGGGCGAGACATACAGTTCCGTATGTTCCGTCCCCAGGTGTCGCGCTACCGCCTTAGCGTCTTCCGCTTCGTTGTAAATAGCCTCTTTGAATCCTAGTGTGAACGTTTTTACAGGTTTGGAGGTTTGGGCTTGCATCAGGGCGACGACAGCTGTTGAATCAATGCCCCCTGAAAGGAAAGCACCCAGTGGCACGTCTGTAATCATTTGCTCGGCTACGGAGTGACCAAGCAAACTGTCTAGCTCATTTACTGCATTTTCTTCTGTCCCTCGAAACGGATTTCGTTTCCCGTTCTCTGCCGCATCCAGTAATGTCCAAAAGGGCTCGGGCTCACTAAGTTCCCGGTACGCGAAGAACTTTTCATCTCCCAGCCGGAACGATAAGGTTGTGCCAGGAACCAGCTTGCAAATTCCCACAAAGATGGTCCATGGTGTGGGAACACAACTATGCCTCACGTAGAGATCCAATGCTTTACGGTCGATCTTTCCCCGCCAATCAGGATGAGTTTGAAGCGCCCTGAGGTCCGAGCCAAAGAGAAAACTTTTACCCTGCCAGCCGTAGTAAAGCGGCTTTTCTCCGAGCCGGTCGCGCGCTAGCGTCAGAACCCTGCCGACCCGATCCCAGAGAGCGAGTGCAAACATTCTCCTCACACGCTCCAGTGTTCGCCGAATGCCCCACCGCTCAAATCCAGCAAGTAGTGTTTCGGTGTCCGATTGACCTCGCCAACTGCCACTCTCGCTTCGCTCTTCAAGGCCATGCGAGATTATGCGCCCATCGAGTTTCCGCCTAAGCTGGAGATGGTTGTATACCTCACCATTGAACACGATCACATACCGGCCTGACTCCGAGACCATCGGCTGATGGCCGGCATGCGACAAATCAAGAATGGACAATCTCACGTGACCCAGCGCAATTCCTGCTTCGCAGTCGATCCACGCCCCACTGTCATCAGGCCCCCGGTGCTTCATCGATAGACAGGCGCTTGATACGTACACTTCTTTCAAGTGCATCTCATCACTGGCCGCAAAACCGAAAATCCCGCACACAGCGCGTTATCTTTCTCCTTTAGGAATGTTCTACCGGACGGACCAACCGCGTTCGCCGCCTGCGAACTTCAATCACGTGTGATAAACTCATTGCAACCAGAACCAGAAAAGCAGGCAAAATCATAGTCTTTTGCCGGATAGCAATCCCCAAATTGGCTGTTACCATCGCGAACATCACCCACCCTAGCAAAAAGTATATTGCTGAAAATCGAACGAATGGGTGTGAAACGTTTACGACTTGCCAGACAATACCCCTTGCGGTGTAGACAAAAAGCGCCAGCAGAAACAGATTTTCAACAGACACAACCAAACCCATTAAGCCGGGCGCATCGAAAAACAACGGTCTAAAAAGATATGTAAAGAGCTTAGGCACGAACGACATTTGGGTTATGTCTACCGCGCCATTTCCTTTTTGATTGTAGCTCGCACGTCTTTCTATATACTGCACCAACTCCGCCCAGGAAGTGGCGTCCTCCAAGCCCACATATTCTTGCACAAACGGGAAAGAAACGAAAAATGCTGCGACGATGGTTGCGAGTATAACACTTCGCATGACAATGCCAGCCCTAGAAGCAAGGACCAATGTTAATCCTGCCGCTATCAGCAACACCGCGGCCACGTGGGGCCGGACGACAAACATGATTGCGACAGCTACAGCGAAAAGATGGTTTTTCTTTTTAATGTCCGTGAACGCATACACTGCTAGACACGCTGCTAAAAACGCCGGCCCATCCTTACCGATAGCTGAAGTCCAAAAACTCAATCCGGGCATGAATACGACCAGGTAACGCATCGTCTGAACGCCACCCCCCGACTTTGGCCAGAAGTGGAATACCAAACGAGTAAGTATTAATAATCCAATCAGCCCGATCAGATTGTAAATAAGAAATATATTGAACTTACCCAGATGCATAACATATGCAAAGATGCTCGTGAACGATGTCACGAATCTGCTCCCCGGCCACCAATCGAAGGACCCATTCATTCCCTGACTATAGTATTGGTTTGCATCACCTCCGTACTTCTGGATGTAAACGAAATAGGCCACTGAAAAAAAAGTATGATAGAAAACAAGCAATAAAACATCTTTCTCTTTTAGCTGGAGTTTACGGCCAACGCCTAACGAAACAAAGAGCGTTAGCAAGAAAAGGACAAGCAGCAGCAGAATATCAATCCAGTCCATTCAAGTAGCTCTCATTTAAATCATGCGACGGGAGATCTCATCGATTCTACTCTGCGTCTCGCTTGACAGTACTTCGCGGCAGCAAAAGTTCTCTACTCGTTTTGGCCAAATATGGCGGAACCGTGAGGAGACGAATGTCACCAACTGCCCGCTCTATCTTCCATAATTTACCATCCGAGCCGATTGGTACGGGAAAACTGAAAAATCCTGATTTACTCACATCCAGCGCAAACTTTTCCCCGTCATCAGGCGAGATGATTGTTCCTCGTGACACCTTTGAAAATCCACCGATCACCTTGCTGCCTTTGGGCACGTAGAAATAAAGCGACCACTCGCCTTCTATGTTCACAGGATCATCCAATCCCGCCTTCATTGTAACTGGCGTTTCTTCAGACCAATTAACCAAGGTCTTGTCGCCGCCATCTAACACAGTTATCCGGTAAAGGCCCGGCTCAGCCGCCTCCAATATTACTCTGTGCTCGCTGCCGTCTGGTGGAACAGTGAGATCCGAATCAATCAGATCGTCATCTCTATCCGTGTGGCCGTTTTTGGAAACCTTTCTCAGTTCGACGCGCACGTTACCGCGATCACGATAGTGCGGGATAAGCCCCCCGGATAACCGAAGTTCGATTTTATCTCCAGGACTCTCGACGTACGTATAAAAGTTCTGGATGCCCCGGCCAGCACCGATATTGCCACAATCGAGCTTAGGAAAACCCAGCGAGTTTGCCAGGACAAGGTCAGTATCGTAGTCTACAAAGTCAAAACCCGGTTCGATCAACGTGTACGTCGCTATTCCTTGCCGAACAAAAGCGGTAAGCTCCGTTTCCGTAAATGGCATACTATCTTTCCAAGGATTCACCGCTTCGGGGGCCTCCCAACCAGCGCCCGGAGGAATGGAAATGCTTTTGTCCCTGGAAGACAGATCTCGGTAAAGCGCCTTTACATGGACCATCATTGTCCGCCTCATGCGATATGCATGGCGGATTAACTTCTCAAAGGCCATTTGACGCGGCTCGCCTTTGGCTTTCGAGTACCTCAAAAAGAGATGGACATACCAGGTGTAAAGAACGAGATCGTTTATCCGTCCATTAACCTCCGCCTCCTCGCTGAGGCGCCTCGCTTCGGCTAGCGTAAGAAACATACGGACTAGTTGATCTTCCAACATTAGATGTGATTTCGAGCCATCCAGTTGGCGATAGAACTCGCGCATAGGCTTTTTCGCCGTACCAAAACTTCGCGAGAGAAAATCCTCAATCAACAGGTCGAACTGCTTGGCCTCATCCACATCCCATAGCGCTCGCGAAGCTAGATAGTATCCAAGTCCGTTTGGGCCCCAGTTATCGCCCGCTTCTGCAGAATAGAAGCGAGCACCCTGACGGTGAAAATCGGGAATAGTCTGTTTTAGATAGTCGATATCCGATGCACGCGCTTTCCCAGGCATGTCGTGATCCCATGGGAAGACGCTGTAATACTCTCTTATTCCCAGCTTGCCTCCCTGCTTCGACCAGCCATTAATTATTTTATCTAACGTCCAGCCGCCCTTGATGAAGGACGTTGCTACACTAACAACGACCTCGTTGTGCACATGAAGACCTGGAGGCGGTGCATGATAGTTGTAAGCGTACATTCCCACTAGCTTTCTATCTCATCAATGGGCTATCGCCGCGGCGCGGAGGACGGGTTACACCCTTTCCGCACTTGGACATAACAAGATTGTCCAGGCTTCTAACCCGCTTTAGTCGAATGCCTAAGAAGTTCTTGGTATAAGCGGATATGCCCTGAGCATGCGGCGCCAATCGTGAAAGCCCCCGATCGCGCTAGCGCATTAGCGGACAATTTCGAATATAGGTCAGGATTGCTTAATATACGTGTAATGGCATCCGCCAGCGCTTGCGGGTTACCAGATTCTACAACCACTCCGTTCTGGCAGGTATCGATCACCTCCGAACAACCGCCCACATCAGTCACTATGCAAGGAAGCCCGGACAGGGTCGCCTCTATTAAAGAGATCGGCAAGCCTTCCCAAGCCGAACTCATCAAAAACAAATGCGACTGCCCCAAAATATCCGGTATGTCACTTCGATTACCTAGCAATAACACAGTTTCAGCAAGCTTATGTTTATGAATTTCCCTCT
>JAAEPA010000228.1 GCA_024222475.1 Gammaproteobacteria bacterium
CCACTAGTTTGATAATCACTTGTAGCAAGTTGGGTTGATAGTTTTTTTTTTTTTCATCCGCCAACGCAATCTTTTCTTTCTTACTCATTCTTTTTGAAAGAAGTTGAAATATTGATATTTTGTTTCTCTCGCTGACCTCTTTTTCATAGCACGTCAGCAACAGCAATTTAGGGAAATACCTATACTTTAAAAGACGCGAAAACAGTAATCTCTTTTGCTTGTCTGTCAATGACAAATACACCTTCAGTTCTGCATCCAGCTCGCGAAGTTCATCCTTTTGGTCCAGATACAACAGGATCAAGGTGCTGTCATCATCCAAGCGTCTTGCGGCAGTTTTCAAATGCTCATCTATACTGTCCTGATTTAGATTCATAGCATCGTCATTCAGCAGTGTAATAATTGCCTTCTTGTCTACCCCATCAGTGCATAATGCCAGGACATCTCCTCTCCTGTAGTTTTTAACGAAGACATGAGGTTGTATGGAAATATGGGTACCCAAAGCGGCTGTTAACCCTTGATCCATCACAGGCATTCCATCGAGAACAATAGTTTCCCCTCCTACCATTCTCGGAACAAGTCTTATATCCAAGTTAGCACACATTTCTTCACCTTTATCATGGATATGATAGATCGGTGAATCGCCTACATTACCAACGATAATTTGTTGCTCGCTCGGATCGACTACCGCCGCCGCGATGGTAGACATGGCTTTATAAGGCATGTGCTGCGCCAGGATCTGGTCGTTCGCGATCTGGATCGCATTGCACACTAATTCTTCGAAGTTCGAGAGCGCGTTGGTGTAGTAGTTTTTCTTGATATATTCAAGAAATGCATCGCAGGCAATGCGTGAACCCTCTGCACTGCTGGGACTCGATGAAACGCCATCGCAAACGACGAGGACATAGAGACCGTTTATCATCTCATAACGGTAATAATCCTGGTTGGTCTCAGGCCGCAAGCGCGAGGGACCAGGAATGGATGAGGCTACAATATGATACATTTAATCGCTTCAGTTGTTAGTTATATCGACGACAATCTTAACTATCGCAGACCTATCCTGGCCCTGGAATGGTTTTCTGATCATCTAAGGTTAGGACAGCTCTTTGGTCTGCATCCGCTCCAACCCTGCATATTTCAATGCCAGTATTTTCTTTCCAGCATTAGGAAAGCTGATTTCTACCCTATTCTCATTGCAGGAAATGATCTTCCCTAAACCAAATTTAGCGTGGCGTACCCACGTATTCTTACTAAGCAAGGCTGTATCTGCCGCAAAGTTTATCGGCACAAATATACCGGGAGGCGGCGCTATGTTATGGTGCTGATATTTTTCAGTTCCCCTCACGATATTGACTTTTTGATCTAGCAATTTGAAGTTTTTGATATTGGGTGGTTGTACCTTCTCGGCTATTTTTGTATTTTTTCTATATTCCTCGCGCAACTCCATGAGGAGCAAACCCAACGTATTGTAACCAATCAAATAGGGTCCACTTTCACTCTCCGAGATTGCCCCCCAACGTGCATCTTTCCAAGATTGCTCAACAATTACTCTATTTCCCGTAGACAATAGCAAATCTCCAAATATTTTTTGATTCAAACATAGTTTGATGCGCAAACACCAACGCATCACACTTACATCTATTTTGAACCAATCCAACCGCGTCCTGTTACGACGATGCGGCCTAGTCTTCATCTTGGCGGCCAAGGGGCTCTTTTGAGAAATGATTTCCTGCTGGACCTCTGGATATTCCGGAAACCGACACGCTTGGTAGAGGGCTTCACTTGAAGGCACCCGAATCCCATTGATCACCAATGGAAAACCTCCAGCCATGTTAGACATGCCACCATACTCATCTTTGACTTTAAAAAATACGGCACAGTCACTGCGCTTGAATAGCTTTGAATTGAGCTCTATTTTTTCCACTTTACGCAAATCGATGGCGATCTTTGCCCACTGAAGCTTGTGCTTGATGGCTTTTCGCTGTTTTTCATTCAAGGTACTGAGGAATTCTACCGTCTTCATAATCTACCCTCCTGCTGTGAGTGATGCCCATTCAATGATCTATGCCTTCCGATAGGAGAATCTTGGAGATTCTTATTTATCTTGATTTAATTTGTATGTATCTATCCCGAATATACTGTGCATCCATCGCCAGAAATATTATCTATTCAGCGTATGGTTTATATATTTCGGGATAGAACGTAAACACATCCAGTAATATTTTTAACTACTCTAATAAACACCTTATGATTATGTAGAGAATAAGTTAGCTTTTAGTTTCAATAATTTTTTTCAAAAGCAAATCGAAAGAGGAAAAATATGAATATTTACACAAGAGAGCTATTAACATTGTTATCCATAACACTAGCGTTCAACGGGGCAACCCATGCAGATTCATCTACGGTAGATAACCTTGACAATGGCCATTTTTACCAGCGCATAGACAGCCCTATGTCATGGACTAGTGCTGCTGAGTATTGCAAGAATCAAGGAGGATACTTAGCAACTTTAACTTCCGAGCAAGAAAATTCTTTTGTATACGATGAGTTACAAAAGCCCTCGAACGATTTTTGCTGGCTTGGAGGAAGTGATAGCAAGCAAGAAGGGATTTGGGAATGGACTAATGGAGACAACTGGAGTTATGAGAGCTGGGCTAATGGCGAACCCAATGGAGGCACAACAGAAAACCATCTTCTTTACTGGGGGCAGTATGTTTGGAATGATGGAACGAATAGTGTAGTTTCCCATTGCGGTATATGCGAATGGGATAACGCAACATATTTAAAGGCAAATGTGGCAAATGGTAAAACAGTCGCTGCAATAGGAGAGTTTTTCACAGGCGGTTGGGGATCTGGTTCAGTCGTTGACTACAGCACGATTACGGATGGTGTAGTATTTCCTAACTGGCATCAGTGGGATCAAGGGACAGTCTGGTGGCAAGAAAATAAAGATAACGTACAAAATAAACTGATAGTCTATCTTGGTAGCATTCAAAATATTAAGACGATATTTATCCAAGTAGATAATAATGACGATTATTTAATATCATGGGAGGATAGTAATGATGGGCTAGTCAAGAAAAAAGTTATTCCTCAGAGAAATTGGGGTATGGCTCCTATAGTCCGTATTGACGTTGATGCAATAACGGATACGTTTACAATTGAGCATGACAGCAATGGAGCAGGAGACGGTTTTTATAGCGTCTCGGAGTTTGCGGCTATAGCAGCTGATTAATTAGGAATACGAATTAAATAACTTCCCTAAGGGGTGCCGCATGATCATTCGTATTCAAGGTGTGACAGCAGACGCATAACCCTAGCTACATCACTGTTGTCATAACGCCGAATAGGAGCGACAAAGCACTCCAGATAGGGAAGTAATTCCGGTAACGTTTCTTATAACCCAATTTCCAGGCCTAACAACAAACGATCATTGTCATTGAATTGACCAAACAGCCCGTCGTGCTCACCATAAAAGATATCCAGGCCGCACCATATACTGACGCCATCCTGCATATCGTAACTGACCTTAGGTCGAACTAGGCCGTCACCGTCATTGATATTAGAAATCCACAATACCTCAGCGCTCAGGGTGTCGTTCCAGAACTCGCGCCTCATTAGGAAGGTGAGACTGGTATCTAACTCAGGTTGGGTGAAGCCCCTGTTGTGATCGGGCAACCAGCTCTGAAACAACTGGGTACTGAGGAAGGTATCGTGAAGACCCGACCAATCCAGGCCCAGTACATAACTGAGTTCCCTGCTTTTTGCCACACCATCGGCAAACGATGGATCTGCGCTAACAAAGAAGCGATCAGAGAAGTAACCAAATTCTCCCCTAACCACCCAGTCTTCCAAGGCACGACTGAAGGCGCCACCCAGCAGATGCGTTCGATGGTAGCGCAGTGTGATCTCCACTACCGGTGCAGGACCGGGGATAATCCGCTGGTGCAGCGCCGGTTGGTTATGGTACTGGTACAGATAATTAAGTGAGAGATCCCAACCATCGAGAAAACTGGTCAGGCGTAAGCCGGCATCAGAATCCGCCAAAAAGCGGTCGGGCCGCTCGGGGCCAAGAACCCGGGCCGTGACACCGGGTGGCGCCTGAGGCCGCAGGCGTGGCGAGGTAAAGGCGTAGGTACCCTGCTGCTCAGGCAGTGCGTGATAGGTCTGATCGGCAATCCACAATAATTGCAAGGTCCAATCACCCACCGGCCGCTCTGCATTGAGCGTCCACAGTGGGATGCGTGACTGCTCGAAGTCCTCCAGAATAAACTCGCGGAAGGATTGAGGATTGACCACGTCCAGCACCTTAAGCCCATCCGCCTTCCCCCAGACGACCTGCTGCTTACCAAGCGTAAGATACCAGTCGCCTGCCGGGCGCTCATAGTAAAGCTCACGCGTAACTCCAGTTCAGCGTTATCGCCGATCAGGGCCGGTTTGGAGATAGGATCGTAGCTGTCCCGCTCCATGTCAGATGGTCGCATCCCGGCCTCTGGTTGAAAACGCAATCGCGCCCCACCGGTCAGCCGACTCCCGTTCTCAAACCGCCACCGCGCCTCCGGCTGCCAGCTAAGATCCAACATCTGCGTCTGGTTCGGTTCGGTGCCTACCGCCCAACGCCCCGTCAACAAGTGGGTGAGTTGTGGATCTTCCGCAAGCGCAGATTGCACCATGGCGATACAATAAAAGAAGGGCCATACCATACGCATCTCAATGCTCCTTATAGACCCCGCCGTAGCGCATTCTGGGTGAACAGACCATCACTGACGCCGCTGCGGTAATCGACGGCGCTAAACAGGAATCGGGTACGATGACCCGTTTTGTGGTTTTCTACCTCGATACGGTGTTGGGTCCAGATACACTGCACCTGACGGATCTCGCGGAAATATGAAGTCTTTAGCGGGTTGCCGCCCCTGTCCGAGAACCTGGCACGTCGAACGATCCAGATCTTGCTGTCGAGGCACTGTTCCAGCCTGCTGTGTCCAAGTTCCTTTGCCGTCTCCTGGTTCACAGGCGTCGCCTCGACCACATAGCAATGATGACCATCCACCTCGTCCTCACCGATGGTCTTGCGGGTGTAGTCTTCCATGGAAACGCGGGTCTCCAGTTTGATATCTTCGTAGGTCAGATCCGTACCAAGGAAATAGTCGCCACGATCCGAGGCGGAGATACGCCTGACCTTGCGCATGGCGGGGAGGTACAGCCACTGGTCATCATTCCGGTCGGCTTCCGGATAGTCGTAAGTAAGAAAGGCCGTGTCCTTCACGTTCCTGGGTTCGAGGTAGAAGATGACGGTGCGTTTTTCATCGCCGTAGTACTTGCGAAAGCCGCGGGTGTCGCGGGTACGCGTCTTGCCCCGGCGATCGGTCATTTCCATAGTCAGGTTTCGGCCCACTGCCACACCTTCGTCACGAGCATTAATCTTTATTGCGATCTCGTCGCCGCTGGGTAACTCTGCTGCAAGCAATAGGATTGGCAGGAGCAGCGATACATGAATCATGTATAATATTTGTCTTTTCATAGCCTTCTTCCTCACGTTTGTGATCTCCGGTTTCTATCGCAAAGCAAAATTTCAATTGGGATTTGATAAATTGACCTCCCTGGGCGCCGCGGTAGGACGAGCTGAGTTATTCACGTCTGTGGTATTCATAAGATTGTTCTCCGATACGTGTACTGAATATCAAATCCGTGAAGTTTCTGACTGGGCCATCACCGATTGCGAGCCTTGGTCGAAACCCATGAAACGCGGCCGGAACACCTTCACCATGGCCGGCAACAGGGTCAGACTGGTCAAGAAACTCACCGTAACCGCCAGGGCGACGATGCTACCGAATTCCTGCAAGACCACGACCTTGCTGGTCGCCAGCACACCGAAACCCAGTGCCAACGCCAGAAAGTTGAACAACAACGCCCGGCCGGTAGAGGGGAAAAGTAAGGCGATGGATTCATCCAGGGAGCGATGCTCGTCACGCAACAACACCTGCAAACGTTCGATGGTGTGTACGGCGAAGTCCACTCCCAGGCCGATGGCGATAGCCGCGAACATAGAGGTGCTGATGGAGAGCCAGATGCCGGAGAAGGCCATCACCGCGTACACCGCCAGCACGGTCAGGGCGACCGGCAGGACGGTGATGGTGCCGGCCACAACAGAGCGGAAGGCGAGTGATGCCATTGACCAGACCAGCAGCAAGGCAACACCTACACGGGTGTAACCCGTCGCCCGCTGATAGAAATCCGACTTCCATAAAAGGTGCCGGCTTTGCCATCCATGGTCTCTGGATTCCGGCTTCCCTGCCGGGATGACGACACAAAACAATGCGGCATATCGTC
>JAAEPA010000229.1 GCA_024222475.1 Gammaproteobacteria bacterium
ACCAACGAAATACTGTTCCATGGCACTATCGATGGCGCCAGTGTACACCCGAGAATCGTGGTACAACGCGCACTGGAGTGCAACGCCGCTGCAGTCGTTATTTACCATAATCACCCTGCCCAGGTGGCGGAGCCGAGTATGGCAGACAAAGCTATTACCCAGCGATTGAAAGACGCCCTGGCATTGGTAGACATTCGCTTGATCGATCACTTTGTGGTCTGTGCCAGCGAGGCTCATTCGTTTGCAGAGCAAGGGTTGTTGTAGCCACGTGGAATGACCGGTCTGATTAGATCGGACAACTCACACTCAACTCAACGGTTTTTTTCCGCCCATCCGGAGGTGTATTTTCGCCTCCGGGCGTGGTGCGCCTCTGTTTTCCCCGTAAGTACACATCAGGAGGCACATCATGAATGTATTAAGCGAATTTTTCGGTGAGACTATTTTCACCTACACTCGCAGTCAGGCCATTACCGATGGCGTCTTAGTCGATCTATCAAAGACCGCGCGTGAAGCGGGCTTTCGTTGTCCCGTCGCCATGACCCAAG
>JAAEPA010000230.1 GCA_024222475.1 Gammaproteobacteria bacterium
AGTCGTTCGCGCCCACGGAGAACCAGCTATCTGGTTTTTGGTAAAAGTCCAAGCCTCGGCCTATCTTGATAGTCCATCCATTATCCAGACGGATTTCTCGATCATGCAGTTTGGCATTTACCTTGATGTCGAGAACGACGTCGATCTCCAACAGACTCTGCTTCAGAGCCTCCAGCTTGTCGTTTAGGTCCGCCAAGTCGGTCTTCTCATCGTAGCTGGTGGTCAGATTGATGTCGCGAATGGTCGGCTGCTTGATGAGCGTTTCACAGAACCGGACGAAGTTGTTTACCTGGTGCGTTGCTCGGATGTAAGGATCTTCGATGCTGACGGACTTGGCTCCCTCGAGATAGGGGCCAATGATGGAATCGTAGGTATGCCCGGTATCGCCATATAGGATGGTGAAGTGTTTTTCCTCAAGTTCCTGCGCGGTGGCTTCTTCGGGCTGCATCTCAGCGATCGCCGGCTGGTCCGGTTTCGGCGGCGGTGGGGCAGCCACGGCTTCTGTTGCGGGCGAAACCTCTTTTTCCTTTTTACTGAGTCGCCTGCGCATGGGCTCAAGGGTGGCACTGGCGCGTCTCGATTCCGGGCAGAAAACAATCTCTTCGTGCCCGTCTCGCCTGATGTAGGAGAGATTGATCCGCGCAAACTCGTCATCCGGCTTGCGCTTGTTCATCTGCTCCTTGATACGCCGGCGGCACTCGAGCGCATACTCCACGTACTCCTCGAATTCCTCATCGCTCGGCGGTTCTGTCGGATGCAGGATCTTGAGAAAGGCGCTTACCGTTTTCTTGATGCCCTTTTCATCACGCCCCTCCACAGAACTTCCCAGTTTGATCCGCTTGCTCACCTCCTCGTACCGGTTGGTGTGCTTCAGCTGGTAGTGGAAAGCCTCGGCGAGGAAGTCGGTGATTAAGCCATAGTTGTTCGTGAGGTATTCAGTACTGTTCTTGGGCATCTCCCAGCCCGGGAGGTAGCACGCAAAGCGATCCATCACAGCCAGGTCGAACTGGCGTGGTAGCGGAAGGAAAAGATCGTATTCCGTCGAGTTTACGATCTGCTGTACCGACTGATCGATATTTCCAACGAAAGCCAAGCTGGCATCGGCGATCACCTCGACGCCCCGCGAGAAGCGGCCATTCGCCATGAAGTCCTTCATAATCTGAATGGTGTC
>JAAEPA010000231.1 GCA_024222475.1 Gammaproteobacteria bacterium
CTCTGAGTATCGCTAATGGAGTCGGAGAATTCAATAAGCTCGAATTTTGGTGTCTGTATTTCAGTTGTTCGATTATGATAGATAAAATTTGTTCCAGAAAAGACTTTTCCTTGATTGTCTTCATAGCCTCTGTTCCCAACGGCAAGATCAAGTTTACCATCGCCATCGTAATCGCCCCAAGCTACGCTCATTGTAAAATTGACATCACTGATTATTTCCGATGACCAAACCATAGTAAAAGTAGTTTTTTCATCCTTGGTGTCATTTCTGTATATTTTGTTAGGCTGGCAATCGATTGGGGGAATATCCCTATTACAGGCATTGCCGACAGCCAAGTCAAGATCACCATCTCCATCATAATCGCCCCAAGCAATGCTGCGGGTAAGATCACCTTTATTATCCGTCCAGGCCAATGCAAATTCTCCCTTCTTGTTATTGCGATATACCCGATTATGCCCCCCCCAATTGCCTATGGCTAAATCGAGGTAGCCATCATTATCATAGTCTCCCCAAGCTATGGGGCCATCATTATTCTCGATTGAAGACCAGTGTAGTACAAAAGGATTTGTGCCTGTTTGGGCTGTGGCAGGCTGGGGGAATATTGAACTCAATACAGTTAGTATAAGAATCAGTGCCAAACTGGTCCCAGCAAGCCAAAGCAGACGCTTATCTTCTTTTGAATAACCACTTAATGAATAATAAATTCGATTCAAATTTTGATTGAACATTCAACTCCCCCCAATTCCTTTTTCTGTTAATTGGCTCAGTTTTTTGTCACTATATTTTGACACCTGAAGTTATTTGTACTCAGCGATGAAGCGCCTGTAAAACAAAAACGCCCCCATCCGTGCTTTTTAATGCAAACACAGGGTGGGAGCGTACAAATGTATATCGGACAATAATGATCTGTCCGGGGCTGAATTGAAAACAGGGGACAGTTTTGCTGTTGATTGCGCTGCAGCACAGTCAGCGAACCCTTTTCTGAGTTCAAAGCTGGTTTTAACGTTCGGCAGGTTAACGCGGCAGATGTCATAATTCCGGTACACTTATGGTGATTTTCTTCGCTCGGCGCAAAGAAGAAAGTTTCTTTGGTATCAAATTGTTAAAGAGCCGCCGGCCGTTTGAAACATTGCGACCCGGTTCAAATTGCGTTGGTTACGGTAAATAGCTTAACATATTTTAAGACGATTGCAACGGGGCAAATAGTCCTAATTATCCCAGCGTATAGCGACGGTGCAGGGTATCAATGACCTGCTGGGCCGCTTTTTGATCTCTGGTTGCCTTTAGCTTCTCAAACATAGCCAGCGCCGCGTGGGCGTTTTGCAGGGCCGGCTGCGGCTCCTGCCGGGCCAGGTGGCAGCGGGCCAGGGCCAGGTGGCTTTGCCCCCGTTCGTAGGGATCCTGCTGCGCCAGCGTATCCAGGCTTTCCCGGCATTTGGCCAGGGCATTGTCAAGTTGCCCCAGGGAGGTCTTGACCAGCCCCAGCACCCGCAGGCTCACCCCCTGGGCTTGCTGAAAATCAGTGTGATTGGCCGTGGCCAGAGATTTTTCGGCCAGCGGCAGGGCTGCCTCCGGCCGGCCTTGCTGCAAGGCCACCTCAGCTTGCAAGCTCAAGGCCTCTGGTATCTCGTACACCAACTCCTCGGCCAAGCAGATGGCATGGGCCTGTTTAGCATAGGGCTGGGCCTGGGCCGGATCGTGGGCATCCAGGTAGTAACGGGCGAAGTTGAGGCGCAGGATGGCTTCGGCCGCCGTCAAGATATGCTGTTGGGCCAGTTCAAGGCCGCGCTGTAGTTCGGCCAGCGCCCTGTCGGACTCCCCCAGCCGGTGGTAACACAGCCCCATACTGGAGTAGGAGGTGGCTTGCTCCGGCAGGTAGCCAATATCCTGGCAGTAAGTCAGCGCCTGCCGGTAGGCTGTCAATGCCGCTCGATAGCGTCCCTGCTGCAAAAGATTGGAGCCTTTCAGGGCGTACAGATTCGCCAGCAGTGGGCGGTCGTTCCACTTTTCGGCCACTGCAATTGCATCATCGGTATGAACATCACACTGGTCAATACGGCCCAGCCAGTAGTTGAAATTGCTCAAATTGATGTAGCCGTTAAAGCGAACCGGGGTTGGTTCGTCCGGCAGCAAAGCCAGGCCATCTTCGGTTAATTTTATAGCTTGCTTTAAATCAGCCGTCTCGCCTACTATACCCCCCTGCATGATTTTTAGGTAACCCACTTGAGCCTTAAATCGTTCATCCGAAACCTTTTGTTGGACATTTTCCAACAAGTTGAGCGCCTCTTCAATCGTGGCATGTTTAGACTCGTTATCCGGCTCGGTAATGGTTTGAAATGCCAGCAGCTCTGTTTTTACCAAGGCCTCCTCTGATGAGCGGGGCGGATCGGATAGGTATTGCCGACTCTGAGTAAAGTATTGATTGGCCTCCTTTTTGTCACCCTGGCGCCCAGCCAGCGCCCCCCATCTGGCAAAAAGAGCCGCCAAGATTAAATCCTGTTTCGCCATCTGCTGAGCCGCCTTGGTGGCTTCTTTTAGCAGACTACGGGCTTCCGTCCAATAACCTCGCACATCCATAAAGCCAATCACCCCGGAGTCAGTTTGGGTCAGACGATTAACACCGGCCACAACCTCTGTGGCGCGCTGGTGGCCGACGGTCCAGAGCAGTATCCCGTAAATATTTCCCCAATCCAAATCCAGCAGCGGGTAGTTTTCACGCTGCCAATTTTCGGCCACAAGATTGGCAAAATAGGTCACTGCTCGGTGGGCGTAGGTATCTGCATCTGACTCCGACAAAAAACTACGGGCGTACAGCTTTAGCAGGGCGTGCAACTGATAACGCACAGAGTCGAGGGTCGGATGCACGTCTGATAACTCATCCCGACGTTGAATCAAAGATAGGCTGTGGAGCTGCCCCAATTCCTGTTTGACTCTGGCGAAGTTTTTGTCAACCACAACCGCCACCGCCTCGGAACTGAAATGGGGGCCGGGGAAGATCGATAAGGCGGCAAACAATTGCTGTATTGTAGGTTTTAGGCGGCGCAGACTTAAGCTAAAGGAGGCTTCAACGCTTTTGCTGGTATCTTCCCAGTCGCTTATCTCCACCAACCGGCTGGCCTCATTCTCCAGCAGTTCAGCGTACTCCGTAAGGGTCAGGTCGGCGCTTTCTTTCAAATAGCCGCCCACAACATCAAGCGCCAACGGTAAGCCATCAACAAGGCCGGCAATTCGTTTGGCCTGGTTCAGTTCAGCTTGCACTCGCCGGGAGTCAATCCATAATTTTAGCAGGTCCAGGCTGTCTTTTTCGCCAAAGGGTTTCATTGCTGTGATTTTAGCCCCAAGATTACTCAAGAGCTTCCGGTTACGGCTGGTAATCAGGGTCAGATTGCGCTCGCCATTGGGAAGTAGATGACGCAATTGCGCGCTATCTTCCACATCATCAAAAATCACCAGCACCTGTTTGTTGGCCAAAATGCGGCGTAACTCAGCCCCCTTTGTTGCCTCATCCGGGGCTGAAATTACGGCCTGCGCTTGCCCAAATGCGGCAGCAAAGCTTTGTGCAATTGCCGCCGGGGCGCTGCCATCTTGCCCCAACCGCCCCCACAAAATGCCATCCTCAAAACGATCTTTGACCAGATGTGCAACTTTGATCGCCAGGCTGGTTTTACCTATCCCCCCCATTCCGGTTACGCCGATGACTTTGTTTCGATGAGTGACGTGTAGCTGCGCCAACAGCTTTTTTAGTTCGCCCTTGCGCCCCACAAATCGAGCCGGCATAGGAGGAATTTGAAGTACTTTGGCTGCCGGGTGGACCACCGTTTTCGGTAGTTGGTTTGTTGAACCAAGCTGTTTGGCCCAGGCTGTTAGAACATTCTTGAC
>JAAEPA010000232.1 GCA_024222475.1 Gammaproteobacteria bacterium
GGGGAGGGGGCTGAACGGTTACGACGAAAGCTATATCCACGGTCATCGCGTTCTGCGTATTCATAACCGATGGATCGCATGATGTTGGCAAATTTTGGGAACTCTTCGGCACAAAAGATTAAGCTGATGTAGGGGCAGCCCAAGGCAATTATGTCTGCCATGCCCTTGAGGATTTCAAGCTCCGAGCCGTTTGTTGTAATGCTCACGAGTTTTGGCGGATTCTGAGTGACTTGACGGTGCATTGCGTCCAAGGTGTTGACCTTGATGGGGATCTCTGTATAACGGGGCTGCGTGGGTCCACATTGTCCGCTGTGGTTCACCGGCTTGACCAGGTTGGCTGCCGGGTGCTCACTGCTTGCAAGCAACGTCAGCTCGGTCTCGCACGACCATGCCCCTTGACAAAAAACCACGACGCGGGTGCTGAGTCGGTGTCGATCCGCAAACCGAACGAGTTCGGCCGCACTGACAGGATCCGGCTCGGAAACGATGACCTTGCCCTGTTTTACGATGCGTGCAAAATGGACGGCCCTTGAACGTCCAGCTTCAAGAATGTCCCGGGGCGCCCCAACCTGAATCACGATGTCACCGGTCTCCAGCCATTTGTAGGGGGCCTTGTGACGACGCAGAATTCCTAGGACAGGGTATTTTACGCCATAGGGAAGTACGGAAAGGCATGTGTTGTAGGTGACGGTCAAACTTCTGAAGATACCCGTGGGTAGATATCGTCGTAGCTTTTCAACGAATAATGCAGCCATTTTATGCGCTCGGGAATGCGTGCTATCGCCCCATTCCTCTGGGTGATAGCAATTCTGTAATTCGTTCTATGGTTACCGTGCGTGCCCTTTTGCGTCTATCGTATCTCCCTGTCAGGTACAGAATGGGTTTGTATACCATATTACGTTTTGCTACATAGCTGTTGTAACGTCGTTTTGTGAAGGAGTGGGGTAGGCTGTCTGTAAAGTATTCAGTGTCCCTTGCCAGCGTGATTCCGTACTCTCGGCGCTGCCTTTCGTACAGCTCCTTGCATACGTAGTCATACAGTTCGATGTCCACCTGATTGGCGTTTTTCGCCGACTCCATAAGCCGTTTATCCTGTACTATTTCGTTCTGGATGGAGCGGTCTGATGCGACATTTTTCTTGTAGTAGGGGATAAATAGGTCAATGGACGATAACTTATCCTTCATCATGACCAGCGATTCATTGAATTTCTCTGTAATGCCGACAAATGTAAAATGCTGCTCCAGCGTTTGGCGTGCAGTTTCAAACGTTCCGTCCTGTGCCAATCTGCTCGTTTGGAAGTTTCTGTGCTGCTCCTGGGAAATCCATTGTTCGAATGGTTGCTTAACTCCCATGACCCGGGTTTGATACTGATAGTCCGACAAAGTGCGTGCGATGGGTTCACGAAAAAAC
>JAAEPA010000233.1 GCA_024222475.1 Gammaproteobacteria bacterium
AAAGGCGTTGGAAGATTGGTCTCTATCTGCTTCGCCATGCCAATTACCCCATCAGAATTCGACGGATCCTGGCCGAACGCCACGCACGTATAAATAGTACTAACCACGATGTGTTTCTGAATTAGATCGAACAGCAGGTGTGTGGGACGGTAAGTTGAGATCACGGTCCGGAAGTGCATCTGCCACACTTAAACCGGCTGCTATGGGCTCAATGCAGTCCTTCGTCGCAACGCACACCTCTCGGTAGGCAATATTCTTGATTCTTGGTGCGAAGGACGGCTTTGCGGGACTTTGCTGCCGTTTGCGGTCGGGTTGACCAATTTGTCTTAAACTTGGAAAATACATTGATGGATCACAATTTTGATGCACAGCGAGAATCGACTTGTTGTACTTGGGAAAATATTTCAGCCAAGCACGACTTGCCGAATGAAGCGATGCTTGACCTCCAATTTGTGCCTAGTGATCCCAACGCCGACTGGGACGAGTTTGAGAGTCTTCTTCAAGCCGCTGGGTACCGGTCTAGTCGCTACAAAGACGGTTCAACGCTTGAAGTATCCATCGGTCCAATCGAACTGAATCTGGACTCAATTTGGCAACATGAGTTGGAGACAACAAAAATAGCTCTAACTTGCGAATTCCGACCAGACGGGTGGGGTTTCTGGTCCGACTAGGGCTCAGAGTGGACCTTTGCCGCAACGCAAACTAGCGGAGAGGCGTTTTTCTTGACCTGAAAGACCGCTGTGCGGACTTTCCAGACCTCGAGAATTTCGCCACCTATCTTGCGGCTCATCAAAACTCGATAATAGACCGCATGCCTTTGCCCGACCTCATGGCGTCAAACCCATCGTTGACTTCCTCCAAAGTAATACGTTCAGAAATCCAGTCGTCCAAATGCAAGCGGTCTTGGAGATAGAGTTCTATCAGGCGTGGCATGTCGGTTCGGAAGCTACCGCCACCCATCATCGAGCCCTGTAGGCGGCGCTCGAAAAGCAGATCGAAGCCGTGGACTTCGATGTTCAACCCGTAAGGGACCATGCCAACAATCGTCGCCGTTCCGCCTCGTGCCGTCATCCGAAACGCCTGTTCGGCGGTTTCCTTGAGGCCAAGGCATTCGACTGCATGATGAACACCGCCTCCGGTCATTTCACGCACTCGTTCTACTGGATCACCATCCGCCGGATTTACAATATCGGTCGCGCCGAGTTTGGTTGCGAGTTGGAGTTTGGAGGGATTGGTGTCAATGGCGATGATACGCCCGGCACCAGCTATCCAGGCGCCGTTTACGGCCGCCATGCCCACGCCCCCGCAACCGATGATCGCGACTGTCTCGCCCGGCATGACACCCGCTGTTGTCGCAACTGCGCCAAACCCGGCTAGAACGCCACATCCAATCAACGCTGCGCGATCAAGCGGCATGTCATCTCGGATTTTTGCTAACGCGTTCTCGTGCACCAGCATTTGTTCAGCAAACGAAGAGAGATTCATGAAGCTGTGGAGCTGATCAGATTTCTCCCACTCAAGCCGCTGCGCTTTACCAGGCGGGAGCTTCACTTCAGTATTCGAGCAAACCCCCGGTCTTCCCGACAGGCACATTTCGCATGTTCCGCAAAACACCGCGAGGCAGGAGACGACGTGGTCGCCTGGTTTGACATAGGTGACTTCAGGGCCAACGGCCTCGACAACGCCGGCGGCTTCGTGGCCCAGGACAGCTGGCAACGGGTGGGGGTATAAGCCTTCAATAAAGTGCAGGTCCGAGTGGCAAAGACCGGCGAAGGCGGTTTTAACGAGAACTTCGCGGGAAGTGGGTTTGCGTGTCGAAATTTCCTCAACAACCAGCGGAGTATTCGGCTCATAGAGTACGGCAGCTTTCATGAATTTTCTCCCTGCTGCGTCAGTATTTTCTCTTTAGAGTTATCTCGTCAATTCGGTAGTTGCTCATCTTCTCACAACAATAACACACCGAATACAATGGAAATAAACTTCCTTGTTACAGTACCCATCGGAGAATTGTCGGTTTGTACTGATCGGTACTCGGTCTTTTTTGTAATTGACAGGATACCACAATATCCGCGCGATCGCCGCGTGCGTGAAACCGAATGTCTTCCTTGGGCCAGAAATGACGACCAGCTGATCGTGAAATCATTCAATCTGCGACACGGCTGCTTTGGTAGAAAAGGGCTCAGAACGGACCTTTGCGGCGCTGCATACCTTCTGAAGGTAAAATTATTGACACAAAGGACAGCTGTCTTGTGAAATCGATCCATGGTCACAAAGCAGACCGGTCAATGGAGCACTTCGCATCCAATGAGGCATTCATTTCAAGCGGACAAACAGGCCAGCCGTTTTATTGTGATTCAGTATCCACGGGCTCTTGACTGATACCAGAACCGCCCGTTTTGGGATAGAAGAACGCG
>JAAEPA010000234.1 GCA_024222475.1 Gammaproteobacteria bacterium
AACGGTGCATGGAAATCAGAATGTGAGCTGCCTGGTGGGCTAGGAGCCTGTCGGACTTAGAACGATCTACTGTGGAAAAGCCGGATTTGGACAGATTTGTCGATCCTTTTCGTTACACGCTACGGCTATTCGCCTCAAACGATCGATAAATCCGTCTCAAACCGTCTTTCCGTCGCTACGATCACCTAAGTCCGACAGGCTCCTAGAGGTAGACTAAAAAAATCAACCAGAGTGGTTAAAAAATAATCCCTCTGGCACATTTCATTACCGGCCTCCTGATCCCACACTTAATCAACTCTTCTTCACTCCCAGTCCGAGCATGGCGGCAATGATATTCTTCTGAATTTCAGAACTCCCGGACAGCAAGCGTCCTGCCATGGCATCATGCACCAACTCGGGGAGCTCTCCTTCCAGGCCGGACGCACCTAGGATATGCGCCGCATCCAGGCTAGACTGCAAAAAGGCCTCGCTGGCGTACAACTTGGCCTGGGCACTGGCCAGGGTGATCCGCTTGCCCTCATCGAGCAGTTGTGCACACTCGCGAATCCACAAACGGGTCGTTTCCAGGCGCAGCTGCATATCGGCAATCCGGTGAGTAACACCCTGCACACCGGCCAGGTAACCGCTGCCCGCCGGCCGTGTACGCGCGTACTCGATTGCACGCTGTAACTGCCAGCGCATCACGCCGGTCATCCCGGC
Organism: Gammaproteobacteria bacterium; assembly: GCA_024222475.1. Classification (GTDB taxonomy): domain Bacteria; phylum Pseudomonadota; class Gammaproteobacteria; order JAAEPA01; family JAAEPA01; genus JAAEPA01. The sequence continues at coordinate 700 of JAAEPA010000234.1, forward strand.
AAATATAAACGCCCGTTCATGCTCCAGTGCCAGCTGGATCATGACGGCTCCGGCACCCTGCTTGCCCAGCAGGCGCTCTGCCGGTAATTCGCAGCCGGGCAACAGCACCTCACCGATGGTTGCCGTCGCATAGCCCTTGATGCCGTGTCCAGTGCGAAACTCCACCCCCGGATCATCGCGCCTTACCATAAAGGCCGACAGTGATGGGGTCCCCTCCTCCCTGGCATACACCACCAGCACATCGGCCAGCGGGGCATTGGTGATATAGCGTTTGTGTCCTTCCACCCGGTAACCACCGTTGGCAGCAACGGCCGTGGTAACCATGGCGTGGATATCGGAACCGGCCTGCGGTTCGGTAATGGCATGCCCGCCGATCTGTTCACCACCCAGCAAACCCGGCAACCAATCCTGTTTCTGCCGTGCGGTACCGAAACGCAGCAACGGAAACACCACACCCCAGAGGTGAGCATTGATGGCCAACAATAATCCGGGATCCCGGGTGCGCATGCCCAGCTCGGCGTGGGCCACGATCAATGCCTGGAAGGTGTCATCAAAGCCTCCGTATTGCGCATCGACACCGTGGCGCAACAAGCCGGTAGCGGCGCAAGTCAGAAAGCGCGCGCGCGCCGATTCATGTGAGTCATCATCCGTCGGTCCCAGCTCGGGCACGGTGTTCGCAAGCGTCATTCTTTCATCTCCTGCTCAATAGCGCGGGCGATAGCCTGGTAATCGGTCTTGCCATTCGGCAACAACGGCAGGTCATTCACGAACAGGTAGAAAGATGGCCGCATCCAGGCAGCCAACTGCCTGCTGGCGTAGGCCTGTAGTGAGAAACGATCTGCCCCCTCGACGGCAGCGGCAATTCGGGTGCCGCTGAGCGAGTCCGGAATGCCCACCACGGCAGCCTGCAAGACACCTGGCGCTGCCCCCAAGACCTGTTCGATCTCTGCCGGCTCGATGCGATAACCAGCACTCTTGATCATCCGATCCAGTCTGCCGTAGTATTCAAATTCACCGACCGCATTGACCTTGACCCGATCACCGGTATGAAACCAGCCCTGCGCATCCAGCACCGGAACGACCTTGCCGTCTTGCCAGTAACCAGACATAAGGCAGGGCCCCTTCACCAGTAACTCTCCCTGTTCCGGGTCGACAGCGAGCTGCGCCTGGCAAGCCGACCCGCCGACGGGAATCCTCCCTGTACCGTTCAGACGTGCCTTGTCGACAGGCCAGTACAGGCACACATTGGTTTCGGTCGGACCAAACAGATTATAAAAATCAGTATCCGGTAACAATGCACACAGCTGTTGCAAGCGCGGGGTCGGGAATACCTCACCGGCAAATAACAGCTGTCTAAGCCATGGCAGACCTTGCTTGTTCAACCCGCCCTTGAGAGTCACCATGCCGAGCATGGATGGCACGGTATACCAGGTGCTGATGGCTTGCTGGCGGAGCCAGTCCACCAGCCTGGCCGGCGCCAGCTTGAACTCCTCCGGAACAAAATACGTAGCCGCACCGGCTGCCGGCACGGCAAACAAGTCGAATAACGATAGATCAAAGTTAAATGGCGCCAGGCTGGCGACACGGTCTTTACGGTTCAATCCAAACGTGGAAACGCTCCAGTCGGAAAATGCCGCAATGGCGCGCTGCGATATGACGATCCCCTTAGGCAGGCCGGTGGAACCCGAGGTGTACAGGATCGCGGCGTGATCCTCCGCATTGCATTCCGGTACCGTATCGGCACCTGGCAGTGAATCCGGCACAGCCGTGACATCGATAGAGTCGAGTCCTGTATCGGTCATCCAGGGCAGCGACGTATCGCTCACGAGAACACAACAGCAACCGGCGTCACGCAAAATGAATCGATTGCGCTCTCCCGGACAAGCGCTGTTCAATGGGACATAGCAGGCACCCGCTAAAAGTATTCCGTACACTGCCACTACGGCATCCAGTCCGCGCGTCAGGTACAATGCCACATTGCTGCCTGGCCCGATACCACGCCCGCGCAGCTGCGCTGCCAGACTGACAGCCCGGACATACAATTCCTGCACATTCAGCTGCCTGCCCGCTTCCGAAAACAGAACCTGCCGGGGGACATGTTCCCAAAGTCGTTGCAAACAAGCTACCGGGGTCATAGAAATTTCTCGTCGAGATCCAGCAACTCGGCCGTCATGGCCTGAGTCAGTCTTTCGAGCCAATCGGTCTGGAACTGATTATTGATGTAATTATAACCCAATACAAGCCGGCCCTTGAAGCGGCTGATCAGCAACCCCAAGCCGGGTGGCGAGGTCACCTGGCTGATCTGGTACATGCCCCGCACCTGGCAACCGGCTATGGCCACAGGTTCCGGTTCCATATCACCGGTGTAGGAAAACCAGAACGAACTGCGTTCCCGCTTGCTCGGCGAGTCACGAACGATACGCCCATATCTATCCAGTGACAACCAGCTACCGGCCTGCATCAATGGCAACATGGCATGATCCAGACCCTGACGTATGGCTGCCCTGTTCTGGTCAGCCAATTGGGCAAACAACTGTTGCCGCGAACGGACTAGGTCACGACCAGCCTGGGCAAACAGGAAACTGACCTGATTGCCCAGCACTGGAGACAGGGCCTTGCGCCGGCGCAGGTTAACAGCATAGGGAACGCAGTAGGCATCACCTGCCTGTGTCACCCCCGCGGCTTCCATGGCGCGCATCATGCAACCTATCAGGTACAGCGCGGTACCCGTCATACCGGTATGTTGGCGAGCATGCGCCATAATTCGTGCCGTTTGTTCCCTGTCATAACACACCAACTTCAGCGCAAGCCGATCAGCTGAGCACTGTGTGTCAACAACCGGCAGTACACTGGCTTGCCGGTCTAATCTATGGATATTGTGTACCGCCTGCCTAGCCAGGCTGAATTTCCGCCACAAACCCCACTGCCGCAGCAAACGGTCAACAGGTAACGGCGACTGCGGCAGATTGAGTTGCGAATTATTAAAGAGGTGGTGCAGGACAAGCTCGGCGCCTTTCGCATCGCTGGCCGGATGGAACCAGCGCAACGCCAGCAAACTGCGATCCGCAGATTCGATCAGGTGTAATTCGAACGGCGCTGACGCCGAAACCGCTGCGCTTTTGTTGATGATCTTGAGAAGACGCTGCCGGCAGGTCGCGCCACCTGGATCTTTATCCAGCTTGCTGACCTGAAACGGCAAGCTGTTATCGTCAGAAGGGATCCAAGCATATTGCCTACCCTGTCGAGACAGCCGCGCAACCACGAGCGGAAACCGCCCGGTAAAATCGGTGCAACGCTGCGCGATTTCAGTATGATCGGGGACACCTTCGAGCTCCATGACCAACGCGCAGTAATTTCCCGCAAGCCCTGACTTGCGGATTTCATGATCCATCAACAGCGTGAAATGATCTGCCGGGCTGAGCCGCTGCGAGGTCACTGATGCTGACTTCGCCGAATCCAGTTTTCCAGTCGCTTGAGTGTTTGCAAATTTTCTGGAGCCAGCTCATCGTCCGGCAGCACAACACCGAATTGATTCTCGATGAACAAGACCAGGCGCATGATGGCCATGCTGTCTAGACCGGCCTGCAGCAGGTCATCGTCCTCGCCAAACGCATCAGGATTCTCGATAAAAACCAGTTCCTGAAAGATATATGATTTGAGCTTCTGCAACATGGATGGGTCTTACCACCCCCCTACTGGCAGCAGTAAATCAAGGAATGACAATAGCCTATTCCGCCAATTTTACGACATCACCAAGAAACGTCACACCGGACACGAAGGCTCCGGAAGCGCACTCAAATTCAGTCTGGCTGCTAATTTCATTCCTTTTGTAGAAACTACGAATATTGACCACCGCGTTACCACCCATGCGCTGCGCCCGCTCCTGGAACGAAATCATGGCAGACAGGAAGTTCCACTGACACGCCCTCTCATCGGTCTTGTTAAAGGCATTGGTCTTTTTGTTGGACATGAATTCACCATAATTCTTGGTGATCTTCGGGTGACTCTGGTCACCGAAATAGAAACGGATGCCCTGGTTTAGCTTCTGCTTTGCATCCTCGACATTGAGTGCTTCGCTGATTGACCACATCTTGCGGTCATCACGCGCCTCTACATTCACTGCCCCCAGGATAACTACCACTGACATAAATACCGTAACAAACCCTTTCATATTTTTCCCCGCATTATTCATACCCACCTGCAAACAACACCTGCATGCCCTGAAATACTGACAGATCATAACACTATCGATAGCATACCTGAACAGGGCTTGCTGCCTGCGGGAACGAATAAGGACTCGCGAATACTCCACCAGCTAAAGCTGGCGGCTTTGGGTTATGATTAAAATCGGATTGATCAACTATCCGGCCGATCCTGTGCAAACCGGACATAGTTTATCCTTGGATTGACAAGGAGGCTGTTGGAGAATAGAGAACCTACTGCGGAAAAGCTATTTTGGCCAGATTTCCCCATTAAATTCGTTAAATATGCCCAATATTCGCCTCATTTAATCGAAATATCCAGCTCAAAATGGCTTTCCCTCGCTACGGCCCCTATTCTCGGACAGCCTCCTAGATAGATAATTTACACTTTGACGGCAATGAACCTTTGGCATCGATAACTTTCAAACAAGTCCTGGCTATCCCCCTGAGAATTACGCTCACCGCATACTGCTTCCTGCAGTTTGCCCTCCAGGTGCTTTGGCTGGGGAAGTGGCAGATGCCGCAAGTATTAAACAAAGGGAAAGGCAGCCCGGATGCTCGCCGGGATGCACTGTATATCGCTCACCGCCATGTGGTACATTACCTGGCCACACTGAATTTTCTTGGCCTGGTAGAGTTCAGGTTCGAGGGTGCACCACATGACCAGCCCTGCATCATGGTTGCCAACCATCCCAGCCTACTGGACTTTATTGTATTATTGCAGGATCTGCCAAACGCGGTTTGCCTGTACAAATCCCGCTCTCTTGATAATCCGGTACTTTCGTCCTTCATTCAGGTTGGCGGTTACATCGAGGGCATGGACGGCACGGCCAGTGCCGGCAAGCGTATCATTTCCTCCTGCTGTAAACGCCTTGCGGAGGGTCACCACATCGTATTTTTCCCGGAAGGCACCCGCTCGGAATCGTCCTCAACAATGCACAAGTTCCGAACCACGGCATTTCACGCGGCGATCAGGTACCAGGCTACAATACAGCCGGTGGTGATCTTCTGCCAACCTCTGTTTCTCGGCAAGAAGCAGAGTTGGATAGATTTCTCCCGGCACAAGAACATCATGACGATTCGCTACCTCCCAGTAGTGCAGATCGGGGACTTGCCGGAAGCCGAACAAACCGCAACCGGACTTGCACGGGCCGTCAGAAAAAATATCCTGAGTGCTCTAACTGAGATGTCAACTGCCTCAACGAGGCCAGGATAATACTCATCGAACTTGACCCGGATGTTTCACAAATTAGACACGCCCTCGCTTGATCCTGGTTTTCACAAGGAATTTTTCTCAGTTGGCCGTAATCATGGGTACGCCGATCCTTCGAAAAATCCCTTGTGAAAACAAATCTCTACGCGATCATCGTGCAAATTCATGAAATATCCGGGTTGAGTACCCTTGACGAATGAGTTTTTCGCTTAACCGGGTTCGGGTGATCAGCAATTTATCTGATCCAGGCCTGGTTTATCCTATTACATCCTACTTACAAAATTTAGGTAATCTATGAAATTTGATATGGGACCGGGTGAGGTCAGCGCCTTCGAGGCAAAATCGATGGCGCAGTGGATTGTTTTTTCCCCGTTTATTTTCCAAGCCACCGTGGTGATGCGTGACCGTGGTCTGCTGGCCGGCATCGATGCGGCAGGTGAGACGGGCATCGATGCGCCACGGCTGGCCGATCAATGCGGACTCTCACTATATGGCACTAGGGTGCTGTTGGATTTCGCCGTCGATATAGGTCTGGTACAGGAAGCAGGCGGTACTTACACACTGGCAAAGACAGGTTACTTTATACTCAATGATGACATGACGCGGGTAAACATGAATTTTACCCGAGATGTCTGCTACCAGGCACTTGGCGCCCTCGACGAATCCATTCGTGATGGCAAGCCCTGTGGACTGGCCGCACTGGGAGACTGGGAAAACCTATATGATGGTTTGACATGCCTGCCTGGTTCGGCCTCAGAAAGCTGGTTTCGTTTCGATCATTTTTACTCCGACCGCGTATTCGATGAATTCCTGCCGGTGGTATTTTCAAGACCGGTGAAAGAGATACTGGATATTGGCGGCAACACCGGCCGATGGGCACAGCGATGCTTGGACCACAATCAGCACGTCCGCGTCACCATCATGGATTTGCCACAACAACTGGCCATCGCCAGGGAGAACATTGCGGCGGCGGGATACAGCGACCGCTTCAATGAATATCCGCTTGATGTGCTCCGTGAGGACCGACCCTACTATAAGGGTGCCGACGTGATCTGGATGAGCCAGTTTCTTGACTGTTTTTCCGAGCAGGAAATCCTGAAGATACTCGGAAATGCCGTAGCGGTGATGGACAGCAATACCGAGTTGTATATCATTGAGCTGTTCTGGAATCGGCAGAAATATGATGCCGCTCGATTTAGTCTTAATGCGACCTCGTTGTATTTTACCTGCATCGCCAACGGCAAGAGCCGCATGTACCATTCCGAGGATATTAAAGCATTGGTGCAACAGACTGGTCTGGTAGTGGAACAGGAAACCGATGATATCGGTGAAGGGCATACCGTGCTTCGTTGCCGGCTTGCCTGACTCAGGGGAATGCTACTAAGTTAACTTCTCTTTCTGACTTGCCTTATCGTTCGTATTCCTAAGCTATTCGTTACCGTTCAGCTCCTCCTCCAACCCCCTCACCCTCGGGAATAGGGTTCAAAAATACTGGGAAATTGAACGGTTACAGCCAATCAGCTATACACAACATGCGCGTCTTCCACGACCTCCAGGTTTTTGAGGCGCTGTAAAAGTTGATCGCTGGGCTGCACCTGCCAGGTCTCATCCAACACCAGGTTCACTCTAGCCTGGGCATTGCTATAGCCGATACTCACCGGGCAACGGCTTCCCTCCCGGAAAGGCTGGAGGATATCCATTAATCCCTCTATCAACCCCTCGGGTGAAGACCGGGCTGACAGCGTGATTTCGAGGCGTTTGGCGAAATGAGCCCGCGCCTCGGCAATATCCCAGATCTGCCGTGCCCTCAAGCGCACACTACCCGTGTAATCATCTACGCCTAACGCCCCCTCCACCACCAGAATGCTGTCTTTGTTGAGCAGATGAGAGTACTGGCGGTAGTCATTGGAAAACACCCCCACCTCGATACGACCGCTCTGATCATCTAAGGTAGCGAAGGCGATTCGACCAGATTGGGAATTACGGGTACGAATGCTGGTCACCAATCCGGCGACCACAACGGTCTTCTGGTCACGCCGCGAGCGACCGAATGAGCCAAAATCGCTGCCGGTCGCCTCCAGCTCACCTAGTCGTTTACTCACAAAGCACGAAATCTCCTGCTCGTACCGGCAGATCGGATGCCCGGTGAGATAGAGCCCCAGGGTTTCTTTCTCGGCATTCAAGCGTGCCTCTTCGTCCCACTCGGGCACATCTTTCATCCCCATACCATTGGAGGGCAAATCCAAATTCCCGAACAGGTCGTTCTGCCCGGCATGGATGTTACGCAGTTGCTGCTCCGCCATCCCCATGGCCTGGGTTAGATGGGCCATCAGCGTGGCCCGGTTAGCGCCAAGAGCATCGAGGGCACCGGCACGAATCAGGGCCTCCATCACCCGTCGGTTGAGTTTATGCATATTACTGCGCTGACACACCTCCTCCAGATTGGTGAACAACCCGGCCTGCTCTCGGGAGTGGATCAGGCCCTCGATGGCGGCCTGGCCGACCCCTTTGATAGCCCCCAGGCCGTACAGGATGGTCTGCTCATCCTGCATCGTAAAACTGTAGTGCGATCGATTAATATCCGGGGACAAGACCTCCTGCCCCATGCTTCGGCATTCATCGATTAGGGTGACGATCTTATCCGTTGTATCCATGTCCGCCGAGAGCACCGAGGCCATGAAGGCCGCGGGATAATGGGCCTTGAGCCAGGCAGTCTGATAAGACAATAGGGCATAAGCCACCGAATGAGATTTATTGAAGCCGTAGCCGGCAAACTTCTCCATCAGATCGAAGATATGGCTGGCGGTATCGGGATCCACCTTCCGTTCGGCAGCCCCCTTCAAGAAGATCTCCCGCTGCTTGGCCATTTCTTCGACCTTTTTCTTGCCCATGGCACGGCGCAGCAGGTCCGCCTCACCCAGGGTATAACCGGCAAGCACCTGGGCGATCTGCATCACCTGTTCCTGATACAGGATCACACCATAGGTCGGTTTGAGAATATGTTCCACATCGGGGTGGGGATACTCCACTTTGGCCTGACCGTGTTTGCGCAGTATAAAGTCATCCACCATGCCGGACTGAAGAGGGCCCGGCCGGTACAGGGCCACCAGTGCCACCAAGTCCTCGAAGGCATCCGGCAACAGGCGTTTGATGATCTCCTTGATACCGCGCGACTCGAGTTGGAATACCGCCGTCGTCCCCTGACGCTGCAACAGGGCATAGGTAGGTTTATCGTCCAGGGGTATGCGGGAGATCTCGATGAGAGATTGATCATTCTCCTGACGTGAGCGGTTGATGGTCTGCAGGGCATGGTCGATGATGGTCAGGGTGCGCAGACCGAGAAAATCAAACTTGACCAACCCGATGGCCTCCACGTCGTCCTTGTCCAGCTGAGTGACCACGCTCTGGGCCCCCGCCTCGCAGTACAGCGGGGTGAAATCTGTCAGTCGAGTCGGTGCGATTACTACACCGCCTGCATGCTTGCCGGCATTACGCGCCAAGCCCTCCAAGACGCGGGCCATGTCGATGATGGCTTGAACATCTTCTTCCGCATCGTAGGCCTTGCGTAACTCCGGTTCCTGATCCAGGGCCTTGTCCAGGGTGATACCGATTTCGAAAGGAATCAGCTTGGCAATGCGATCCACGAATCCGTAGGGATGGCTGAGCACCCGCCCGACGTCACGTACCACCGCCTTGGCGGCCATACTGCCGTAGGTAATGATCTGGCTCACCCGCTCCCGGCCATAACGTTTGGCGACATATTCGATGACCCGATCACGACCTTCCATGCAAAAATCTATATCAAAATCTGGCATGGATACGCGCTCGGGATTGAGAAAGCGCTCAAACAGCAGATCGTAGCGGAGAGGGTCGATATTGGTGATTCCGAGACAGTAGGAGACCAGCGAACCCGCGGCGGAACCGCGGCCCGGACCGACAGGGATGCCGTGGTCGCGCGCGAACTTGGTCTGCCCAGCGACCGGTTGAGTCCGGGGATCAAATGGTTACGCAAGAACCAGCGAGTCAGCGGCAAGTGGTTCTCACGCTCGCCCGGCAAGGACGGTCGACAGTACTTTTCCAATCTCGGCAGCGGCTTCGCAGTCTTGGGGCTTCAGGCCTGCGGCGAACTGCCG
>JAAEPA010000235.1 GCA_024222475.1 Gammaproteobacteria bacterium
CAGCTAATTTCTCCTGGTTTTCAGGCGAATGAAATCCTTTATCGAAACTACATATAGCTAAGTTCGGAAATCTGGCCTGAGCCTAGGGTGTTGAATTTATAGGGAGTTTTACTCATATTTTTCATGCAACTTTTGTGTCGTAATTTGTGAGCTCGGCACGGCCTGTCTGCTCGTCAGGGGGATGGTCAGACTCAGCTGGGTGACCAGCGGATTGGCCCAATGCAGCCCGCCTTTTAGCTAACGCAGAACGGCCAAAGACTTTGGCCGCCCAGCGTTCGACATCTATCGTTCGTATCGATTCCATAGCCGTTTTCACCAACTGCGAAGTGATTTCGACGGTAGCTAAAGGAATCACCAAAATCCATTTACCGATTTCTTTGAGTGGGCTTTTAGCCGTATGTAACTTATATTTGCCAAATAACGACTCGATCACATCCGAGGTGGCCAGGAAAGGTTGATCGCTGTCTTTAGGCAATGACTGAGTTTCCGCGGTTAAATAGTCAAGAATTTCTTGCTTAAATTGGCGGGTCCGAGGCGTGGTTAAGATTTGATGGCGACTCAGTTTTTCAAAGGTAAGCGGGGCATCTGGCGTTAGGCCCTGGGATTTAAGTTGTTTCTCGACGAGATGGGCCAGATCGACTAATTGGGCGTATTCGGCTATCTCGCTCCGATACGCGTTGAGCCAGCCAAAGCGCTGTTCAAAGAGGCGCCGGCCGAGATCGGCGGCGTGGTAAAGCTCGGTTTGGTAGCGCTGAAACGCGACCGGGCCGATGCCTTTAATCAACGCCTGGCGAAAGGCTTCTTGATGAGGATAGTCTTGCCAGGTCACCTGGGCGGAGAGCCGGAGATAAGTCGGCTCGTCAAGCTCGGAAACCAACTGCAAAAAGGTGGCCGCGTCAAGCCGATAAGCCGGACTGATCTCGGTGAAATCGCCGCGCGCCCGATAGGCGAGCATGCGCTGCGCCCAGTCGATAGATTGGCCGAGGTTGAGCCAGCGGGATTTGCTCCGGGCCGAGGGCGGTTTCAGAAAATTTTGGGCGGTTTGCTGGAGTTTGGCGGCGGTGGTGGCGCAGTGCTTGGCAAAGCCCTGATAGCGTTCGTCTTTACCCAGATGGTGTTTGAAGAGCAAAGCCATTCGATGGGTGACATCATAAGTATAGATCGTCTCGGGATGATGCTGTTGAAAGAGTTCAATGCCTTTTTTCAGGTCACTGCCATGATCGGCGATAAGCTGCCGTGGCGCCCCGATTCGCTCCGCCAACGTTTCCAGGTGTGCGGCAATGCGCTCGCCGTTAGCGTGGGTCATGACCTCAATGCCCAATACCTCCACGGACCGATGGGTCAACGCCAAATGGGGCGGACCCTCCCCGCTCGACTGCGCGGCTCCCAACCGAGCCAATCGGGCTTGGGGAATACCCACCATCACCAGGCACTTAGCCTCTCCCAATTCGACCGTCATATCGAGTATAACCAGCCAATCCGAACGCTTTTCCGGGGGGCGCTCCAGCAGATATAACCCTAACCGAAATAACCACTGCCGCCCGCTATCGAACGTGGGCGCCGGTAACCCCAGCAAGGGCCCCATTAAACCGAGGCTACGCTCGCAACCGCGCAAGCCGACCAGCGCTGTATGGATCAGTTGAATCGCCAGTTTAATCAAAACCAACGGATAACGATGTCCGTGCGGCGCTTCCCATTGATCCACTTCCTCTTCCCGCCCACTCGCTTCTTCGCCGCACCGCAATAACTCCCCCTCTTTAACCTCTGGCTCGTCTTCGTTCCGGTTAGGCTCCCGCTCCACCACCGCCAACTTTCCCTTTCCTTCCGGACGCCGCCCTTCCTTTATGGCCAGTTCCCGTTCCGCCCGTTGGCGCGCCGCTTCCGCCTCGCGCACCTTATCTTTCCAATGGTCTCGGCTCGCCGACAAATCCCGCACCTGGATCTCCAACTCCCGCACCCGCCGCTGCTTCTGCGCCGAGCGCTCCTTCCATTTGTCCCGGCTTTTGTGGAACAGATTCGCCAACCGACTCGCTGAGCTTTTATACTTTTTCATCTCTTTTCTTCCAAATGGGCTGCATACCCCTTATATCCGGCAAACACTTCGGCCAAACCCGCTTTTCCACCTACCCGGTCGATTCCTCCCCATCCAGGAGCGATCTTCGGCTAGCGGGATTCCCTTCGCTTAAGGCACCACTCCGCTTTGAACACGCCCGACTCCTACCCCTGGTTTGACCTCGCTAGCGATCGCCTATTTCTCATCGCTAACATGGCGCTGCCCCTTGGCCGCGCCAAAAAGAATAGCGTTCATTATTGAGTGACCATTATCTTGGCCGGTTGATGACAACTATTTTGTCCGATGGATCTACTATGATTTACTCCATGGTATGGCGCGCTACGCTTTTCCCTTTGAATATCAAAGCTTTTTTCTTTCCTACTGTCCAAATTGATAGGCTAGGACGCCCAGGCCGACCAAAATAATTGACGCCGACCGGCCAAGATAGTTGACATCCAACATTCATAGTGAAAAACGGCCCTGTTTCTTTATCTTAAAGTAAAAGCTGGGGTTATCAAGATCGGCGCGCCGTCTTCTGGACGGCAAAGGGTCGCCGCCATCTTGGCGGGGTTAAGAAGATCCGGGTTATTGCCCCTGACAACTCTGCTGATCTTACCTCTACCCTTAGCGTCGTCAGGGGCTGTTTCCATTTTTTGATTGAGTTGGCTGGCGTTTCCGTCACAACTGTATGGTCTTTTGTACAGGGGGACTACGGTATTCCAGCACCGTGCCCATAGACCTCCGGCAAGCCATCTCCGGCAAACCGAATACGCCTTGGGACGCTGAAGCGTACGATAGCATTCCCACGCCAGAGCGGGGCGAACCAGAGGAACAAGGGGGACGAGGCAAACGAGGGAAATATCTAGCCTGAAAATAGCGAAGGTATTGGTATAATCAGTACATACAACATGCAGGAAAATATATCAGCCGAAAAGCGTCAAATTCAACACCCTAGTAGACGCCTACAAGAAAGGAGAAGGATCGATGCGAAAACTAGCGAATCGTTTTTCGGTGAGTTTAAGTTTTATCTGGCTATTGATACAGCGCTATAGGCAAACGGGAGGCGTCGAGCCTAAAGCCCACGGTGGGGGTCAACCTCGTAAGCTGATGCTCTACGACGAAATCGTTCTGGGCGAGTTAGTGCAAGCCCATCCCGCGGCAACACTAATGGAGTTGAGCGAGTTATTGAAGGATAAGACGGGGGTGGAGGTCAGCGCGTCAACGATCGGATTAACGTTACGCCGGCGCGGGATCACCCGCAAGAAGATCAGCTATCATGCGACAGAGCGGGAGGAGAGTGAAGAAGTGCAACAAGCCCGCCAGGAATTCCAGGAAGAGCAACCGGAGATGGAAGCCAAAAAGTTGATTTTTGTAGATGGTAACGGCCTTGTCAGTTGGATTGATGATGTGTAACAATAATGTATTGTTACGTGAAAGAGACAAAGTGCCTGTGACTATGAAACCTTTTTGTACACCCTTGGTGTAGTAA
>JAAEPA010000236.1 GCA_024222475.1 Gammaproteobacteria bacterium
AGCTACGGTCCCGTCGGCGATGTCGTGAGGCGCTTCCGTGCCGTCCACCGGGCCGCATGCGGCCGCGTCCATATCAACCGCTACGGCTATCTGAGCGACGAGAAGATCGCGGCGATTGAGGGCGTTATCTGAACCGACGGATGATTTGACAGTAGGCTGAGCGAACTTATTAGATTGCACTTTCATCTGCGTCGGGGAAATCGTATTATATTCTTATTCGTTCTCCATGTGTTCCTATGGATGGCGACTCTCGAGGCAGAATGGGGATGTGCTGATGTCGACGTTAGGCCGCAAAATGGACTCGATCGGACTGCGCGGAGCGAGGGAGGCTGCATCGCGTGAGTTGTCATCTGTATCGAGGGCGTCTATTAGTAGCGGTGTCGTTGACAAATCGGGGCTCAAGCAGGGGGTGATCATAACGGTAGCTGCTGGTCGTTCGCGAGGTGCGCCAGTTGGCAAGCAGAAACAGACTGTACAGAAAAAGTAACTGGCTACGTGAGGTCCCAGTTGCCGAGTCGTCTAGTCTGGCGGCTGAGCCATACCGTCACCCTGTACGCCGAGACTACGCGCGACTGATTCACAGCCCCGCTTTTCGACGGTTGCAGGGAAAGACGCAGCTGTTTCCTGCTCACGAAAATGACTTTTTCCGAAATCGTCTGACCCACTCGCTTGAGGTCGCCCAGGTTGCGAAGTCAATAGCCTCCCGATTGAACTTCGAGGAGGATCTCTTTCAAAAGAACCCGATCAATCTCGATCTTGTAGAGTTCGCCGCCCTTGCGCACGACCTTGGTCATCCGCCGTTCGGGCATAACGGCGAAGAAGCGCTGGACAACTTGATGCGAGGAAGCGGGGGATTTGAAGGAAACGCCCAAACCCTCCGCATTCTGTCTCGACTTGAGAAAAAGGAAACAGAATCCTTTCCGTCTCGGACACCGGTACCGGACCCCATTGTCGGCGGAGTAGATAGGCGGTGTGGCCTCAATTTAACCTATCGCTCCCTTGCTTCCGTCTTGAAGTATGACAGGCCAATTCCAAAGACTAAAGCGGAGCGTAGCAAAGCTGATACGGAAGCAGGTCCATCCAAAGGGTATTATCGGAGCGAATCGTCACTTGTTTCAAGAATAAAAAAGAATGTGGCGAGCCAAGAAATCAAAGATTTTCGGACCATAGAATGCTCAATAATGGATATATCGGACGATATATGTTACTCTACTTATGATATTGAGGACTCCTTCAAGGCAGGATTCCTATCTCCGGTTAGCTTGATTGCGGCGTCTGACACAATAAAGGCGGAGATCGCCGATACGGTGTCTAAAAGACTCAGAAAGATGTACCCAGACAAAGGCGAATCAGAGAAACAATTCACTATCGGCAATATAGATGACATCTTTCACGAAATGTTTGGAGATTTGCTCGAGGTACCGCTTGATCAAGACCGGCTGACAAAAGGAATTGAATTAAGTGAACTCGCATATGTGCTAACGTCGTCCGCTGTTGCATCATCGATAAAACTAGGCAGCAGTGGCTATTTCAGGAGCGCGTTCACGTCTGAATTGGTCGGAAGATTCATTAGAAGCGTCGAGTTGATCCCAAATAACAAAGCGCCACAGCTATCTATTGCTCGATTGAACATGAATGTATTCAAGGTAGTAGAAACGTTGAAGGCGTTTGCCTTTAACAATCTAATTGATTCGCCACGATTGAAACTTACTGAGAAGCGAGGGCACGAGATAATCGGAAAGCTGTTTAAGTCATTCTGCGACAACTCGTCATTGTTGCCGGAAGATTGGCGGAATGTCTTTAATGACGTCGATGACGGTGATTGGAGGAAACGCGTTGTTTGTGACTATATATCTAGCATGACCGATCGGTATTGTGTGGAGATGTATGATCGCCTAGCCGGAACGCAGCCCATGACGATCTACAAGCCTCACTAGCCCCGCCTCCGCGGGACTATGGAGTATCGCGCCCGAAAGATCGCGAAGACTAGGGGAAGGTTAGCGCTCTCCTCATAGCGTTATGGCGCTGGTTCAGCACCCGCAACCTCAGCACATTAATGCTAAAATGTGATGATTTTCGTCTTAAACAGCATCGAGGTAACTCGGACCTTCTGTGTTACTGACCCCGCCGTGTTCGAAGCCTCGCTCGTGGCGGCCGAACCAGCGGCCGCGCTGCACGTCGACTGAAGTCTTGTGGAGTGAGGTCCAACCGGTGTGCGATGGATGTCCTGAGACCTTTTTCAGCCAATCCAAAGAAAGTATCGAGTAATCTTCCTCACGTAGATATAAAGCAACCGAGCAAGATTGCCCAAGAAGCCGCGCCAGAAGTCCGAAGTGACGAAATGTGGGCTATCTGAACACCACACCAAAGAGTCCCGCTTCCGAAGGCCAACTCGGCGGAGAAGTTCAACGCAGGCTTCCGCCCTGGCCATTGAAACGGCCTCATACCCCCCAACCGTGCCGAGCATTCGAAAGAACGCCGACCCGTCCGACCTATTCAGCCATATCCAGTTCACCGCGCAGCGGCACGACCTTCATCGCGGTCATGAAGACAAAGCCGATGGCAATGGTGATGGCGGCAGCGACGAAGACGCCGGTGAAAACATGAGCAAAATCGACCCCGTCGCGGGTCCCCTCGACGATCGCCGTCTGTACTGAGACCAGGTGACTGCCGCGTACTGCGGTAGCAATGAACACCGCGCTGAAGACCGGCACCAGAACGGCACTGCCAAGCGAGCGGAAGAAGTTGAGAACGCCGGTGGC
>JAAEPA010000237.1 GCA_024222475.1 Gammaproteobacteria bacterium
CCAGCAATCGGACCGCTGCCGGAGGCGGCTGAATAGGCGCAAGAGCCTTCCATCTGGCACTGCATCACAATTACCATTTGAGATAGTCCGGGCGCGAAGAGTATCCGTCTTGGTCAAGTTATTTTTGGTGACCATTTTCGATCTTCTTTGACGAGAGTGTTTGCGATGATGATGATTTTTCTCATGATTGCGACGATAGCGACTTTGGCTGGTTTTCCTTTGGTTTTTAACTTGGTGTATTGGAGCACCATCTCAGGATTGTGGCGGATTGCGACCAAGGCCGACATATAGAGAGCATCGCGCAGAGGTTTTCGCCCCCCGCTGATGGAGTCCCGCCCCTTCCATCGCCCTGATTGACGTGTCATGGGCGCCACCCCTGCAAGACTTGCAACAGCCTTTTTCGTCAGAGTTCCGATCTCCGGCATTTCTGCGAGAAGAGTGTTAGCAACCACATCGCCGATGCCAGGAATTGTCTTGATCAGGGTAAGGGAGCGCCGGCGTTTGGGGCACGCTTGCAATTGCTTTCGCAGAGCCATGTCGATCTGCTGCAAATGAGTTTTGACCTGGCGCAACCGCGCACGGGTCAGGCGCCGGGCAAGTGGGTGGTTCTGCTGGGACAATTGGTTCTGCAAACGGGTCTTGTCTTTGACCAGTGCGCTGCGGGCGAGCTGTAACTCTTTGATCTTATGCTGGTCTTTGGCAACTGGTGCGTCTGCTTGCAATATCAGCGCAGCTCCCATCGCAGCCAACATTCGCGCATCGACCGCGTCCGTCTTTGCCCGAACACCGCACGATTGGGCGAAGCGGCGCGCTTGCAAAGGGTTCACTTTGACCAATGGCAAGTGCCCTGCACAGGCCTGTTCAAAGGCGCCATGATAAGCACCCGTGGGTTCATAAACCACGCGGGCGGGATGATCTGGACCAATCCATTGTCGCAAAGCCCGAAAACCCATCTTTGTGTTCTTGAACTGCCGCGCCACTCCATCGCTTAACCGATGCACATCCAAGTGGTCTTTGGAAATATCGATTCCAATGCTATCGTCTGTCATCTTCGTTATGTCCTATGCTTGTCATGCAGGCTTTGGTTTGCCTGCCTATCCGTTCAGGCCTCATATGAAGACGGTGTGCGATCAAACTCTTCGACGGTCCCTATGACCAAGCGACCCACGATCCGCACACCGCCTCTGCCCGCCACAAAACACAGTGCAGGGCAGAGGCTCCATCTTCTCATGGAACAAGAAAAAATCATAAGACAAGCGACCCGGCGCTTATGCGCCGCGCCCGCGCGAGCCTGCCCACGAGTGATCGCACGTGGAGATTCCGCGAAGATCACGTCAAGAGGGCGGAATGGCCGTGAGCGCAATCAAATCAGAGCAATTCTGTCAAAAGATGAAATATTCCAACGTGCGTACCCGGCCAGATAAATTGGCAATCAGTGGTTCCCTTGCCACGCAGAGGCATCGTTGACTCCGACCAGGCCTCGCTCTACTGCAATAGATACCACCTC
>JAAEPA010000238.1 GCA_024222475.1 Gammaproteobacteria bacterium
GAGACAGACGCGCCTAATCGGTCTCCGGCTTCGGCACCACCCTCAATACCGGCGGTGTTCTGATGCCAGAGTTGATCGCCGGCCGACTTCAGTCCGGTGGACGAGCCATAGATCACGTTCACGGCTCCCGCGCCGGACAGCGAACCAATGCTCTCCCCAGGCACGCCGATCGCCAGATCCGTGTATCCGTCCTTGTTGAAATCACCAGTCGAGACAGATGCGCCTAATCGGTCTCCGGCTTCGGCACCACCCTCAATACCGACGGTGTTCTGATGCCAGAGTTGATCGCCGGCCGACTTCAGTCCGGTGGACGAGCCATAGATCACGTTCACGGCACCCGCACCCGACAGCGAACCAATGCTCTCTCCAGGCACGCCGATCGCCAGATCGTCAAATCCATCTCCATTGAAGTCACCAAGAGCCCTGCTGCCACCGCCGGATGACAGGTTGGACAGAACAACGCCGGCGGCGTCGACAAGACCGTAACCCATCTCCTCGTGCCAGGTACCATTATTGCGGCCTGCGGTTGTCAGGTAATTGTAGACTCCAACCTTTTGCGCGCTTCCTTCAATCAATCCAACGACGTCCTGTTGTGCGAGTGCCGGAGACACAGACAGCACCAGTGCTGCCACGCCAGCAACATGAGGGCAGGCCGCTGAAGTACCATTGAAATTCATAGTATAGTCACTGGAAACATATCCAGCACCTCCCTGACGATCAGTCGTGGGGATCAGCACTCCTGGGGCGACGACGTCAATTTCGGCGCCAAAATTGCTACCCCACCAGGTTTCACCGTCGCAAGAGGTAAGAGGCGCTGGGGTCTTTCGTTCACCGCACGGACTCATGGCCCCAACCGCCAGTATCCCGGGATTTGAATTCGCAGGATAGCTGACGGGGCCGTTGGCATTGCCTGCAGCGAAAACAACGACTGTTCCCAGGCCTCCTCGCCCCTGGCTTAGCGCATCATCGATAGCATCGTCTATCAAGGCGCTGGCAAGCGCATTGTGCCCCCAGGAATTGCTGATCACATGAGCCCCATTTTGCCATGCCCAGCTCAAACCATTAGCCAGCCGTTGCGCAGCGTTGGGCCCCAGCGTAAGTAGGTCGCTGATTGACATCAAGGTCGTATCAGGAGCTATGCCGGCAACACCTATCGTATTATTCCGAGCAGCGCCAATGATTCCGGCGCACGCAGTGCCGTGGCTTCCATGCACCTGACTTGGCGACATCCCGGTGACTGTATCGAAACTGGTCGCAGAGATATTCGGCATGTCAGGGTGATCCAGTTCAATCCCATGGTCCAGAACAGCGACCACGATGCTCCCCTCTCCGGTCGAATGGCTCCAGGCATCGCACGCCTTGATGTCGATGCCGGCCGTTGCGCCGTTCTGTCCGGTGTTTTCGAATCCCCACTGTTGATCAAAGTGCTCATCATTGGCGGATTGCAATTGAAAGTCGACCAGAAAGTCAGGCTCGGCCACACTGAAGTGTCCTGATTCAAAGAACTTGTTGGCCACCTCCAGGGACTGGCCGGAGGACTTCGTCGAGCAGGATAAGGTATACCACAGCGGCATGAATTTGTTGTTTCCCAGAATCGTAACGTTGTGTTGCCGGGAGAGTTCTTCAAGCTTGCCACGGTCACTTGCATCCTTCAGCTTGACATAAAACAGATGAGACAATCCCACTTCCTCTCCGTTTTGGAGCACAAGAAACGGAGCCTTGTAGAGAACGCTTTTCGCGGTTGCCGCTCGTTCCAAGGGGGCGGCTTTGGGATCAATACGATCGACAATCGCCCAGTTTAGTCTCGCTTTACTTTCCTCCTGAATGAGATTGAGGCTCGTCAACGGCTTCGTTTCTCTGAATTGTCGCATGACTGCTCCACTGGACTTCAAGGATGTCGCCAGCACGTCCTTGTTCGTTTCGGACTCCACTAGCACGAAATTCTTGCTGGTGTTAACCTTGAGTGTGACTTTCCTGCCCTTGCGGTAGTAAAACACATCGTCACCCTGTGGAGCGCCTGAAAGATCTAGAGCCCCCTCTGCGTCTTCACCTTCTTTCTCTCGACCGTCAACGCCAGCTGCAACGTCTACGGCTCCTTTGCGTGCGAGTTCCGGCGACCCCTGTTCCTCTTCGCCCGTTTTCTCCTGCCCTTCAAGACCCGGTGTGGCCTCGGCGGCTCCAGACAAGTCTGGCGACCCCTGTTCTTCTGCACCTGGTGTCTCCTGAGCTTCAGGGCCCGTCTGCACGAGTTCCGGCGACCCCTGTTCCTCTTCGCCCGATTTCTCCTGCCCTTCAAGACCCGGTGCGGCCTCGACGGCTCCGAAACCAGGCAGGTCTGACGACCCCTGTTCTTCTGCGCCTGGTTTCTCCTGAGCTTCAAGGTCCGGTGATGCGCCTACTGGCTCCGATGCCCAGCATCCTGGCGCCGCACACAACAACGTGACAACTAATACCGCACAGATTATCAGACTAAACCGTGACATGATACCTAGCAATAAAATTAGATATTGTACTGTTTTAGCCAGTGTGTACATAATTTTCTCCTTTCGATTTGACGGGTCATGAATCCAGAAACTTGATGTTTCTGGGGTCAATTCTTTAACATTGACACTACTACTTTGATACGAGCTAAAAACATCTTTCTATAGATATTGTCTCTGAACATTATTTTCTCACGTTGCCTCGACAGGCTACGTGA
>JAAEPA010000239.1 GCA_024222475.1 Gammaproteobacteria bacterium
AAAAAAAACGGGCTTGCAGAATCAAATCCGAAGCACCGGGTAACGTGTTCGACAAGGATTGTTGGGATGAAATGATTGAATTCATGACAGATAGCATGGTTGCGCTGGAAAAAGCGTTCAAGTCCCCTATCAAGAAGGTGGGAATGAAATTGAAGCACAACGGTTGAGTATAAGGTACCACTAAGACATGACAGAAAAACTCACCCTCCAACGACTCGAATCCTTCCTATGGGAAACCGCTGATATCCTAAGAGGCAACATGGATGCCTCGGAGTTCAAGGATTACATCTTCGGCATGATGTTCCTCAAGCGCCTATCAGATTCGTTTGACGAAGAACAAGAAAAAGTCGTTGCCTACTACACCGGCAAGGGCAAATCTCAGCAACAGGCTGAAGCACTGGCACGGGATGAAGATGAATACACCAATACCTTCTTCGTACCGGAACGAGCGAGGTGGTCCCACCTGAAGGACCTGAAACACGATATTGGTGCCCAACTGAACAAGGCCACGGAAGCCATTGAAGAGTACAACTCTACGCTGGAAGGGGTGCTGGTTTCCATAGACTTCAATATCAAGAACAAACTTTCCGACAAAAAACTGCGGGACCTGCTCCACCATTTCAGCAAACATCGCTTACGCAACGCAGACTTCGAGAAGACCGACCTGTTGGGCAGTGCCTATGAATACCTTATCAAGATGTTTGCCGATTCAGCGGGTAAGAAAGGGGGTGAATTCTATACCCCATCCGAAGTGGTCAAACTGCTGGTATCCCTGCTGAAGCCTCATGCGGGAATGCGTATCTATGACCCCACCGTGGGTTCTGGCGGCATGTTGATTCAGACCCGCAACTATCTGGTCAGGCACCATGAAAACCCGGCCAACCTGTCCCTGTACGCTCAGGAAATGAACCTGAATACTTGGGCGATCTGCAAGATGAACATGTTCCTGCACGGGGTGTTCAATGCGGATATACGCAAGGGTGACACCTTACGGGACCCGCAACACCTCCAACACGGTGAATTGATGACCTTTGACCGGGTGATCGCCAATCCACCCTTCAGTCTGAAAAAGTGGGGTAAGGAGGAAGCGGATAATGATGGCTACGGCAGATTCCCCTACGGCACGCCGCCTAAAAATGCCGGTGACCTGGCATTCGTGCAACACATGATTGCTTCTTTGAATGCGGAAGGCATGATGGGGGTGGTGATGCCCCATGGGGTGCTGTTCAGGGGCAGCAGCGAGAAGAAGATACGGCAGGGTATCCTTGAAGACGATCTGCTGGAGGCAGTGATTGGGTTGCCGTCAAGCCTGTTCTACGGAACGGGTATCCCCGCCAGTCTGTTGATCATCAACAAGCACAAATCTGCTGACCGCAAGGGCAAGGTACTGTTCATCAACGGCGAACTGGAATTCGAGGAAGGCAAGAATCAGAACCGGCTACGTGA
>JAAEPA010000240.1 GCA_024222475.1 Gammaproteobacteria bacterium
CATGAGAATAGAGGGAATAGATATAATTATTCGAGTACGCCCAAAATAATTAAGATTGCTTAATGCCTATTGTCACTCATTAAGGCTTCCACTATTCTAGTAAGTTCCCAGACCGCCGGTGTAGCTCAGTTGGTAGAGCAACTGATTCGTAATCAGTAGGTCGGAGGTTCGACTCCTCTCCCCGGCACCAATTAAATCAATGGGTTATCTCGACTCCCATCGCCTTTCTTGTGTTCTAGGTAACTTATAGGCCTGAATTCAGGAGGTAACATTCGTACAGCATGTTATCTTAATGTCAATAGAACGTATATCGAATAAACACACCCTAGCACACACCTGGAAACACAAGCTATGCCAGATATATGGGATCGGCTTTAGGCGTACCTTGCAGCTTCTCATTTAAGGGATGTGGTCTATGTGTATCGCATCGATGAAGACGGAAGGCCAATCAGGCCATACCTCTTACGAAGCCCCGCTACTGAGGAACTACCTGAAATACTGCGGGACGAGTACAAAGGAGGAGTCTTTCAGATCCTAAATCGCTGCGGGAAAAAGATGATGCTATCGGGCCAGATTACTATCGTGCAACCGATGTCAAAACGTCGCACCTGGATTTGAGTCTCGGCTAGCGAATCACAATCCCTGTACATAGATTAAAGTCCTACCGAGCCCACAGAAAAAGATAGTTTATGGTTCTTTCCGCTTAAGGATCAATATTTGTGTTGTCGCGGTCTCGACCTTGTACAATTTACTACTGAATCAAGCTCGTTTATTTGTAATCAGCCGGTCGTAGGTTTGATTCCTATCACCAGCTCCAATGAAAACAATAAGTTACTGTGTTATCAACGAAATGAGGCATCATTATGTAGACAGCTGTTTGATTGTCCTACTCACAATCTCGTTCTTTCTTTTTATTGATCCTCGGTTTCCAGTTTTTGGATCTTCTTTTTTTTCTCCTTAGTGGGGATGACAAGTCAGTAATGTTGAGATATTTGGGCATTTTTTAGGGACAATGCCCCACCGGTCACTAGAATCGAGGGTTTTCACACAGCCTGGGCCAGTAGCGGGCATGGCTCCTTTCGGCGCTAAAGCCACCAATGCGCGCCTCATTAGTTTTAGGCGTACGCACACTCCCCCAGTCGTTTTGGTGAAGGTGCTAAATCAAACTGGAAGCGAGGCCCGAGTGCCGTGAACCTCAATGACTACGAGAAAAAGTATTTTTCGATCTACGAAGCCTTCGCTAAAACGGTACGCTTCATATTTGAGAAGGCATTACTATCCACCAATAACTTACCCCCACCTCAGTCAGTTCAGTGTCGCGCCAAAGGGATCGAAAGCCTGCGGCACCGCCTATCCGAGGCTGGCAAACTGGACACCCAGACGCTGGAGCTTGACCGGCGCGATCTCGCCGGCGCCCGG
This sequence comes from Gammaproteobacteria bacterium, assembly GCA_024222475.1. Taxonomy (GTDB): domain Bacteria; phylum Pseudomonadota; class Gammaproteobacteria; order JAAEPA01; family JAAEPA01; genus JAAEPA01. The sequence goes on from JAAEPA010000240.1 coordinate 1,420, forward strand.
CTCATCTTCTACACCAATAATGACGTTGACCGCTTCTTGGCATCACCACTGATCCGCGAAAATTTCGAGATCGAGGAAGACTCAACCAAGATTCACCATCCCACCCCGGAAAACAAAGGCACGCGATATCGGGCAGTTCACTACACGGTCCGGCTTCGTGAGGATCGCACACGCCTTCCTGAATATGCGAGGTTCGCTGGCCTGCGCTGCGAAATTCAGGTCCAGACCATTCTGAACCACGCTTGGTCTGAGACATCCCACGACATCATCTACAAAGACAAGCTGGGCGATGGCTATGGCGGGAAAGCCATGAAAGGTATCGCCCGCCGGTTTGAGCGGATCATGGACAAGTACCTGATCCCAGCTGGCTTTGAGATTCAGAAGGCCCAGCAGGAGTATGAACGGGTCCTCCAGGGCAAAGAGCTCTTCGACAGGGACATCGCCAACCTGCTGGACAATGCGCAGAACAACAACGAGCGCTACGAGATTCTGTCAGGACTGAGAGATTACGCTATCCCGAATTACGACGATCTGCCGGCGGTCTACGAGGGGTTGAAAGGTCCTTTGCTGAGGGCAGTCAAAGCCGCGCACACCACGGAGCCCGCTCCGATAGAAACTACGTACGGGAACATGGAGGGCTTCAAGCCCGATGCCGTAACGAAGCTTGTCGTGGAGATCGTCGAGGGTCTGCGCTACGTCGACGTAATCGGAACGCTACAACTGCTTATCGAAATTTATCGGGACGAGCCAGACGATGATATTCGCCGGCAGATTGCAAAAGAGCAAAAGGGGTCAAGTCTTGTTACTTGCCTCTCTCTAAGTTACTCTCCCCACTATGGCTAGACCACTCCGAATAGAATATGCTGGCGCGCTTTACCACATTACCTCGCGTGGGGACAAGAAATCTGATATCTATCAAGATGATCATGACAGGGAATCCTTTCTCGAAACTCTGGGGGAGGTATGCCAACGGTACAACTGGATCCTGCACGCATACTGTCTGATGAATAATCATTATCACTTGTTAGTGGAAACGCCTGAGGTCAATTTGTCGAGTGGCATGCGTCAACTCAATGGCGTTTATACTCAGCGATTTAACCGCTACCACAATCAGGTGGGGCATGTATTTCAGGGGCGTTATAAGGCGATAATTGTGCAAAAGGAGCCTTATTTATTAGAGTTGGCACGTTATATCGTTCTAAATCCAGTAAGAGCGAGAATGGTAAGAACTGTAAACAATTGGCGCTGGAGTAGTTATCGCGCCACCATTAGAAGCGCCCCACCCCAAGCGAGACTGAACACCGATTGGTTACTGTCATGCTTTGCCAAACGCAAGTTAACCGCGATAGAGCGTTATAAGCGCTTTGTAGCAGAAGGAAAAAACCAACCGTCACCTTGGATACAGTTGCAAAATCAGGTCTTTTTGGGCAGTGAAAAATTCGTTGACGAAACCCGAAAACACCTACCTACGGACAAAGATTTAAGTGAGATACCCAAACCACAAAAAAGACCGACTGCGCGGCCTTTGACGTACTACAGCAAAAAAACGCGTAGCCGCAACGAGGCAATATTTAAAGCGTATCAAAGTGGTGGTTACACTATGAAAGAAATTGGCGATTACTTTGATTTGCACTATTCGAGAATTAGTCGCATCATACGGGAGAAAGAGGTTGCGACAAAAGACAAGACCTGACCCCACATATACACATACGGCGTTGATCAGCAAGAAAACGGGTAGAGTAGAGAACAGAAGCACCGCAAACAATATGTTAGGCTGCTTTTCCATATGGGACTAGTCCCGCACTATTTTATCTTTTAGGAGAGAGCTGAGATGCGCAGTCTGGAGACGCATGGCAATCATGGCGTAGATAATTCGCTGCTGAAAGTGGTGCGCCTCGACGTCACTTTGCTGGGAGTGATCCTGGCATTAGTCGCCCTGGGCATGATTGTTCTATACAGTGCCGGCGGGGCCGAATTTAATCTTCTCCAGCGCCAGGGTATTCGTCTGCTCATCGGCTTGGCTGCATTATTCGTTTTAGCGCACATTCCTGCCGATGCACTACGCCTGTGGTCGCCGTGGATCTATTCCATAGGACTGATTTTATTGATAGCCGTGGTCGTGTCAGGCGTGGCTGGAGGAGGCGCGCAACGTTGGCTGGATATTTTTGGGATCATGCGTTTTCAGCCCTCCGAGATCATGAAGTTGGCCGCCCCCATGATGCTGGCCTGGTATTTTTCAGACAAACACTTACCTCCCAATGCACGACAGTTACTCGTCGCCACGGCAGTCTTGGCTGCGCCAGTCGTTCTGATTGCCATTCAACCTGATTTGGGTACTGCTTTACTGGTAGCTAGTTCCGGAATCTTTGTCATTTTTCTAGCGGGAATTCAATGGCGTATGATTATCGGCCTGATCGTTATAAGCCTTTCCTGCACTCCTCTTTTGTGGTATTTCATGCGCGATTATCAACGCCAGCGTGTGATTACCCTGATGAACCCCGAAATTGACCCACTAGGCTCAGGTTATCATATTATTCAATCAAAAATCGCTATCGGCTCGGGTGGACTTTACGGGAAAGGTTGGTTAAACGGAACTCAGTCACAATTGGATTTCCTCCCGGAGCGTTCCACTGATTTTATCTTCGCTGTATTTGGTGAGGAATTTGGCTTCTTTGGGGTTTTAATACTGATTCTGATTTATCTCTTCATTGTATTACGTGGTTTATACATCGCCACCCGAGCCCAAGACAGTTACTCCCGGCTTCTTGCCGGCAGCCTGAGCCTGTCATTTTTTGTTTACTTTTTTGTCAATATGGGTATGGTTACCGGTATGCTGCCTGTAGTCGGTGTGCCGCTGCCCCTAATCAGCTATGGCGGCACCTCGATGGTGACCCTGATGGCTACTTTCGGTATTCTTATGTCGATCCACTCCCATCGAAGATTGTTAACGCGTTAGAAACCCACAACTGTAATGAGCAAGGCTATCCATCCGGTATTGATATTGAATCTATTCTTAATCTCGCTTTGTTGCGCAACCCCTGTCCAGGGTTCAACGGCATCAAGCGACTATACGGCCCGCAAGGAGATACGAGATTTCATAAAGGACTTGGTGAAAAACCACGGGTTCAATAAACCAGACCTCACCGCGCTGTTTGCGAACGTGGAACGTCAAGACCGGGTGCTGGATGCCATAGCTAGACCCGCGGAAGCCAAACCCTGGCACCAATACCGCGATATCTTTATCACCCCCAAACGCATTGCCGGTGGAGTCCAATTCTGGAATGAAAACAAAACTATCCTACGACAAGCCGAGCACGTCTACGGTATTCCGATAAAAATCATCGTCGCCATTATCGGAGTCGAGACATTCTATGGCCGCCGAATGGGCAAATACCCGGTACTCGACACCCTGACGACACTGGGCTTCGATTATCCTCCGCGCAGCTCATTTTTTCGTAGTGAACTTGAACATTTCCTGCTATTGGCTCGGGAAGAATCTTTAGATCTATCGACGATCAAAGGATCCTATGCAGGAGCCATGGGTCAAGGGCAGTTCATTCCAAGTAGTTTTCGTAGATATGCGGTCGATTTTGATGCCGACGGGAAACGTGACCTATGGCACAATAATGCAGACGCCATCGGCAGTGTAGCCAACTATTTTAAACGCCATGGTTGGCAACCTGGTTCACCAGTCGCCTTATCCGCTCGGACCACGGGTAACGCGTATAAGAAGTTATTGGGCAAAGGGATGAAACCCAGCATCAGCCCGGCCACCCTGAGTTCACATGGAATATCGCCGGAACAAGCCGAGCTGAGCGATCAGAAGGTCGCTTTTTTCGAATTTGAGCTTCAAACAGAAAATCAATACTGGATTGGACTACACAACTTCTATGTTATTACTCGATACAATCACAGTCCGCTATATGCAATGGCAGTCTATCAGTTGAGTCAGGAGATTGCCCAGGCGCGAAAGCGGAACCTGGCTAGGGCTCCATAGAGCGTACTTCTCAGCATTATTCCACTTAAAAGATCGGCCTAACTCGCTAGGATAGCTGACAAAGACAGATGCGAGTAAGAATGCCAAGTCCTTGTGCATATCATATTGCAGCCCTGCTGGTGACAGCTACCCTGCTTTCGGCATGTGGTGAGCGCACCATAAAACCCTTGTCTGAGGATGGCCCTGGTAGTCGGTACGTAGACGCTGAAATAGCTGATGCCATCCCCAAGAAAGAACCTAAGAGTCGTTATGGAAACCCACCATCATATGTTGTTTATGGTAAGCGTTACTATGTTCTCGACAGCAGTCATGGTTATGTGAAAAAAGGGATAGCCTCCTGGTACGGCAGCAAGTTCCAAGGCCGTCGCACCTCCAGCGGCGAACCCTACGACATGTATCTTATGAGCGCAGCGCACAAGGAGCTCCCCTTACCCACCTATGTCAAGGTGACTAACCTCGAAAACAACCGCAAGGCTGTAGTGCGTATCAACGACCGCGGCCCCTTTCACAACAATCGCCTAATCGATCTCTCTTATGCCGCAGCCACAAAACTAGGCATCGTAGAGAAAGGCACGGGACTAGTAGAAATCCGAACCCTACAAGCCGAAGCTGGCGGACCACTATCGGAAACCAGGGCACAAAGTCCGGAACCTAAGCCGACCATCTACATACAGGTCGGTGCGTTTTCCAACCGCCACAACGCCGAGCTGATGCTCAAGCGTCTCGAGGACTATAATCTAGGTCAAATACGCATCCAAAAAGGAACCCGCAGACAGCAGGTTCTGTTCAGGGTGCGTATCGGGCCCTTGACGTCTGTAGACCTGGCGGATCACACCGCAGCACGCTTGAAACAGCTCGGCATGCAGGAATATCGAGTGGTTATTGATTAAGTATCTGTTCTAGTGCTCTATCAATGTAAGTGTGCGAGTTCAGTTAGCTTGACAAGGACATAGACATTACCTTCGTACTGTGCCTTGCTGCGAAACACCACAGGGACGCTGAATCCGTAGTTATTACATGGATAGAGCACTAGGAGCCTGTCCGAGAATAGGGGCCGTAGCG
>JAAEPA010000241.1 GCA_024222475.1 Gammaproteobacteria bacterium
TCATTCAAAGACACTACCACTATCTCTACAAAGATGAAGTTTTCCAGCAGCAAAGACGCTTATAGAATTTGACAAACGCAACGGCCGAGATGGCGGCCGATTACAAAAACGCTACATCACACAATGCAGCGTTCTGATCGAGTTACATCTACTACGCAGCAGTTGAACATCGAGGAGTCTTGTCCAGGAAATATGCCCTGCAGAGCATTTCTCGTGTTCGACTAGAGCGGTTCACTGATTAGTTGAATCGGAGCGATTCCCATCTGTGTTGATTTGTGATTCAAGATATGTGCTGGAATTGGAGGTCAGCACATATGCCAAAACCTTATTCCATTGACTTGCGAGAACGTGCCGTTGCAGCGATGGCAGCTGGCGAGCCCGCTAGTTCTGTTGCCGCGCGGTTTGGGATTGCGAAGTCTTCAGTCATCAAGTGGCACCAACGGTTTCGCGACACCGGTAATGTTGTTCCCGACAAGATGGGTGGACACCGAAAGATCATTCTTGAGCCCTATCGGGATTTCATTCTGGATGCCGTCGAGCGAACGCCACATCTCACCCTTCATGGCCTGAAGGACATGCTGGCCAGCCAAGGTGTGATCGTCTCACACAATGCGGTGTGGCTTTTCCTGCGCCGCGAAGGCCTGCGCTTCAAAAAAAACACTGTTCGGCATGGAACAGGCGCGCGCTGATATCGCCCGTAAACGACGACGCTGGAAGAGTTTCATGCACCGTCTTGATCCACGCCGCTTGGTCTTCATTGATGAGACATGGATCAAAACCAACATGGCACCCCAGCGCGGATGGGCGATGGCTGGCAGACGATTGCGAGGGTTTGCCCCTCACGGCCATTGGAACACAATGACATTCCTTGCCGCTTTGCGCTGTGATCAACTCACCGCTCCTTGCGTCTTCGATGGACCGATCAACGGGGAATGCTTCCGAGCCTATATCGATCAGGTCCTCGTTCCAACACTCAAGCCGGGTGACATCGTCATCATGGATAACCTGGGAAGCCACAAGTCAAAGGCCGTCCGCCAGGCCATCAAAGCCGCCGGAGCAAGACTGTGGTTCCTGCCGCCCTATTCACCCGATCTCAATCCAATCGAGCAGACTTTTGCCAAAGTTAAACACTGGATGCGCATGGCCCAAAAACGCACCCGCGAGGATGCATGGCGGCAAGTCGGCAAGCTGATCCGCACAATCAACGCAGACGAATGCTCGAACTATTTGGAAAACGCTGGATACGGTTCAATCAAAACATGAAAGGCGCTAGAGGAGAATTTCACGTGAACAAATATCTGCAATTTACGGCTGCCTTGACGCTTGGCGGCCTTACCGCAGGAGCGATTGCCCATGGCGGCGCTACAGCCATCGTCAAGGAACGCATGGATGCCATGTCGGCGATTTCCAAGGCAATGAAAACCATCAGTCAGATGATGCAGGGCAAGGAACCATATGACGCAGCAGCCGTCAGGCTAAATGCCGCCACGATCAAGTCCCA
>JAAEPA010000242.1 GCA_024222475.1 Gammaproteobacteria bacterium
AGACGACCACATTGGAGAAAGGCTTCGAATTCATCCTGCACATAGCCCGGCAGAGGCCGATCCTGTGCCTGCATCGCCGAGCGGAAATCTGGGTAGTGTTGTTCGATAATCTGATAGAGAAGGGTCTTTTCCGGCCGGTGGCGTTTGTATCCCGGCGCGACATCCCCTTCGGCGGTCCTTGCCGAGAACATGGTGCAATCCTTCGCATTGGGTATTCATTGCTACTATACGGCCGTTCTAAGCTCTACGGCAAGAGAAGGTCTTTTCCAATTCAATGATATGGAAGGCCGGGCTCATCGTATTCTGGCTAATGCCATCGATTTCAACAATCGAGGCATGATGAATAATACGGTCGATTGCAGCTACCGTCATTAATGTATCTGAAAAGATTTGATCGTATGCCGTAACCGGTCCCTGGCTATTAGATCTAAGCCTTTCTCAGCACCTGTGAACATGTCTCTGCGCGAAGAGAGAGGATCCTGCCTTGCCCCAGATAACGCCCGCAAGCCCTCGGGGGGGGGGCGCAAGCTCTTAGAGGGCGAGGTCTTTGGTCATTGCCGTTTATTCATCAACCAGCGACGTTTTTCCAGTATTTTATTGACTTCGGTGTTGAGGCTGTGCAGTGCCTCGTTGCTTGTCATGTCCATGCGAACCACGGCTTCCGAGTATTGAGTGATTTTGGTTGCGATGCGTTCCCATTCAGGGATCTTTGGTGGGGCGGCGACCCATCGCAACTGTTCCCAGAAGGCCTGTACATGAGAATTTTCGGCGATGAGGCGGTCCTGCCATGCCTGCTGGTGGGCCGGTAAATCGCCGGTTAGGCGGTGAAACTTGATCTGTTGCTCTGGTTCGCAGAGATATTCAATCAGCTTCCACGAAGCGTCTTCATGTTCGCTTGTTCGAGAGATGACTAGGCTTGCACCGCCCGCGAGAGAGATTCCGGGGCGCTGTGGATGCGGGCCCGGCATGGGTGCGGATGACCATAGATCCTGCATCGATTCCGGCAGCCGACGCTGAAATTCGCCTATATTCCAGGGGCCACTGACGTACATCGAAATATGGCCTTTAGCGAATTCTTGATATACGTTGGCCGGTTGACTGGCTCCCGCCGCAGGCGCTAGCCTCTGACGGAAGAGTTCGAGATAGAAGGTGAAAGCGTCCTGGAAACGGGCATCCTTGAAGTCGGCATACTGGTCGTTGTCCTTCAGAAGTTGGGCCTCAGACTGTAATGCAAAGATCACCAACGGAGTCCAGTCGTTCAGCGGCATGAGAATGGCGTAATTCTTTCCATCCCCTAGTGCCTTTACCCGTTGCATTGCCGTCATCCATGATCTCCAATGCCGGGGTGGGGTAGAGAAACCAACCTGTTTCAATAAATCCTTGCGGTAAAAGAGTACCCGGGTATCGACATACCAGGGAATGCCGTAGGTAATTCCTTCTAGTATATTGGTCTCCATTATTCCCGGGAAAAAATCCTTTTTCGTGAGGCGAGTGGAGCGTTTCAGCCGGGGTCCCAGGTCGGTGAGCGCGTTTAATGCAACGAACTCCGGGATCCAAGTATTGCCCAGTTGAAATATGTCGGGCATCGCATTACCGGCATAGGCGGTAAGCAGTTTTTCATGGGCCGCGCTCCAGGGAATCTGTTGTACCCGTACCCGAATGTCAGGGTAGCGCTGCTCAAATTCCGGCACCAGTGCCTGTACGACCTCGCCTTCGCGTCCCATCGCCCAGAAATTAATCGTGGTGAATGGCTGATGTGGATCGGTACAGCCGAAGACGATGAAACAAACAAAGGTAGCAAAGATATGACGCCTGCATAGAAAGCGTTTTTTTTCCAATGATTGGGCCATGTAAATAAAACGAGGAGTGATGGTGAAGGACCGGGTTATCTAAGTATGAAGTATTTGTGACGGTATTTCGCCTGCTGAAGTAATAATCTATCATTATAAGAGAAAGGTTTGCAGAGTTGGTCTGTCTCTAAATAGAGACAGGCTAATTGATTGTTTTTTAAGGTGATTTCATGTGTCGGTTTATTCCGTCTGTATCTGGCGACAGATATGATGAAAAAGTAGTAGAAATCGAGGCTTGGTATTTCGTAACATATTGATAATAAAAAGAAATATAGAGTCGGGCGTGAATATTGCGTATATCGACGTATTGAGGTGTGTGCGAGGTTCCCTAACATTAATCTTCCATGACCGCGCACCAATAGAATACCCAATGGCTTTCGAGGAGTCGCTTTCTCTGTGACAGAACATAACTTATCACGGCATCGGCCAAGGGTGATCCCCTGGTGTTGGGTGTCTTACCTAGTCTCCGCGTTGTTTTGCTGCGCCATATTCATGGGCAATGTGAAGGCAGCCGATGCCGACAATAAAAATAAATTTGGTTTTGAAGATGTGGTGAGAAAGGCCAAGGCCCTGTCTGGAAAATCTTATCGGCAGCCAGCGATGCGGGTGCCTAATGCACTGTTGCCAAAGAGCGAGGGTGATAAAGAAATCTATGACAATTTTCGCGATATCCGATTTAAAAAGGATAAAACGCTGTGGCTGGAAGGTGAATTACCTTTTCAGGTGCAGATGTTCCACCTGGGCTTGTATTTCAAACGTCCGGTAAAACTGCATGTCGTTGATCACGGAAAGGTAGAGGCGCTATCCTTTTCGCCCGATTTTTTCGATTATGGTCGTAATGACATCAAGGATCAGATCCCCGCCGACCTGGGGTTCGCTGGATTCCGAATTCATACCCCGCTAAATACGCCGAACTACTATGATGAGGTTGCCGTGTTCTTGGGTGCCAGCTACTTTCGTGCCGTGGGACGTCATATTCATTATGGGTTGTCGGCGCGGGGTTTGGCTATCGACACGGCGTCATCATCGGGAGAGGAATTCCCCTATTTTACTTCCTTTTGGCTGAATAAACCGGAGCCTGAGGACTCGATGATAGTCGTCTTTGCCTTGCTGGACAGTCCGAGTATTACCGGTGCCTATCGGTTCGAGATTACGCCCGGTATCGAGACCGCGATGCGGGTGGAGATGCGGTTATTTCCGCGCGAGGGCATCGACAAGTTGGGTATCGCGCCGTTGACCAGCATGTTTTCTTTTGGAGAAAACACCACCAACAAGCCTGTGGATTTTCGGCCAGAGGTGCATGATTCCGACGGACTGGTCATAGAATCTGCAACCGGGGAATGGATCTGGCGACCCATCCAGAACAATCGCAGCTTATTGATTAACTCGTTTGCAATGAAAAATCCACGTGGCTTCGGGCTTGTTCAGCGCGACCGCGATTTCGATCATTATCAGGACCTCGAGGCGCGATATGATAACCGACCGAGCAGCTGGATAGTTCCCGAAGGTCAATGGGGTGAAGGGCGTATCGAGCTGGTACAGATTCCTACAGCCGATGAATATCACGATAATATCGTTGCCTTCTGGGTTCCCAAAGAGATTCCTAAGCGCGGGGACGAACTTGCTTTTTCCTACCGCTTGCGCTGGCACCTGAGTAATCCCAGCAGGCCTAACAGCGGCTATGTCGATGCGACTCGGGTAGTGCCGGGTAATGGCGCCAATGTGCGTAAAATCGTGCTTGATTATTTAGGTGGGCAGCTGGAGGAATTACCCGCTGATGCCAAGGTAGAGGCCGTCATAGATGTAGGTAACAATGGCAAGTTACTCGAGCATCAAGTGTTAAAAAATGAATTGACTAATGGCTGGCGTGTGGTTATACAGGTCCGCCGAGAAAATGATCAGCCGTTGGAGCTTCGCGTATCACTCAAGCGAGGTCAAGACTACCTTACTGAAACCTGGAATTATTCGATCATACCATGAATCAAAATGTTCAATCCCGAGCACAATTTCATCAAAATACTGAGACTATGGACACCAAGAAACACCAAACTCGACAGGTCAGTGGGGCGCGTGAGCCCATGATATCAGCAGCTAACCGTTTACCGGCCTATCTTGCGTCCCTGGGAATGTCGGAAGGACAGCCAATTAGTCAGTACGATAAGGATTGCCGGGCTGAGGAGAACCAGGATGGCGCCGACAAGCCTTCGCTTGAACTGCCCGAGTTTATTCGCCAAATGCAAGGCATCAGCTTGGACCAAACCGATGGGTCGGGTAGCGGTTCAGAGGTTGCTGATCCCACCTTGGTATTCGCGCTATGGCGATTACAGTATTGGATGGATTCGGATGGCGGTAGGCAGATGCAGTATGCCGAGGTGCAGCAGGATTTTGCTGCCATAGATGATTGGCTATCGTCCCCACCGATCAGGCGTAGCCCCATGCCGGTCGCTCGCCTTGAATCTCCGCGGGTCACGAGTTGGGTGCGCTCGCTGCTGGATACGGCAATCTCGGTTCGGGTCGCTGCCGTTCATACCTATCGCAGGTTGGTGATGCAAGCATGATGCTTGCGTGATATGAAATAGCCATGGATTTCTCCGTACACGGCAAGCCGTGGCGCAAGGCCGCGCGGCGCCGACGAGGCGGGCTAATTGTGCTGAGTTTCGTGCCGTCATTAGTCGTGGCTCGATTTTTAGCTGAGATGCTGCCTGAACAAGGGAGTACGCCGCTGGAAATGATGATCATTGCCCTGTTTGCGATCCTCTTCGCATGGGTTTCTTCCGGCTTCTGGACCTCGGTGGCGGGCTTTGTCACGATGATCCGCGGGCGGGACCGCTACGCCATCACGACGACCCTGGCCGAGGACCAAGAGGACGAAGCCACGCTGTCGAAAACGGCCATCATCATGCCCATAGCCAACGAAAACGTGGCGCGCGTATTCAAGGGCCTGGAAGTAATCTACCGTTCTTTAGAGTCCACTGGGCAGCTGGCCTATTTCGATTTTTTCGTCCTGAGCGATTCGAACGATCCGGATAAATGGGTTGAAGAAGAAGTGGCCTGGGCGCAACTGTGCCGGCGGGTCAACGGTTTCGAGCGTATCCATTACCGGATGAGGCGTTCGAGTATCAAGCGAAAAAGCGGTAACGTCGCCGAATTTTGTCGACGCTGGGGTTCGAGCTATGTGCACATGGTCGTGCTGGATGCAGACAGCATCATGTCAGGGGACAGCATCGTTCGGTTGGTACGTATGATAGACGAAAATCCTAAGGTCGGAATTATTCAAACGGCCCCCATAACGGTTAATCGGAAATCTCTATTTGCGCGTATACGCCAATTTGCCAATCGAGTCTATGGACCGATGTTTGCCGCGGGATTGAATTATTGGCAGTTAGGTGAGGCACAGTACTGGGGGCACAATGCCATCATCAGGATGGCCCCCTTCATGGCGCATTGCGGTTTGCCGCGCTTACCTGGGAAAGGTTCGCTTAGCGGGGACATCATGAGTCACGACTTCGTGGAGGCCGCTCTGATGCGCCGAGCAGGTTGGACTGTATGGCTAGCCTATGATCTGGACGGATCTTATGAGGAGCCGGCTACCACTCTGCTCGATGATCTCAAGCGTGATCGCCGCTGGTGTCATGGTAACCTCCAACATTCCAAGATCATGCTGGCTAAGGGGATTCACCCGGTTCATCGCAGTTTGTTTTTCATGGGTATTCTTGCCTATGGCTCGGCACCTTTGTGGTTCATACTGCTACTGCTTAGCTCCTTCGAAGCGGTGCTGCAGGCGGCGACACCCATAGAGTATTTTGGGGTCAGTCCCTCATTGTTTCCCCAGTGGCCCGTGTCATATCAGCTGTGGTCTATCAGTTTATTCGTGTTTACCATGTGCTTATTGTTTCTACCCAAAATCTTGGCATTAGTGCTCAGTTTTTCTGACCCCCGATGCGTACTTCAATGCGGAGGAAAGGCAAAGATGGTTTTGAGTGTGATACTCGAATCGCTTTCTTCCATGTTGTTGGCGCCGATACGGATGGTGGCGCACAGTCGATTTGTCATGGTCACCCTGCTGGGTAAGCGCTCTCAGTGGGGTTCGCAGCAGCGCGATGATTACCAACTCGGTTGGCGCAGTGCCTTGGCATACCACGGTGTAGATACGTTTATAGGTATCGTTTGGGCAGTTACAATATATTTGTTGGCCCCTGGGTTTTTCTGGTGGTTGTTACCCGTGCTGGTAGGCCTAATACTGGCCATGCCTATCTCCTTCTACAGCAGCCGTAAAACGCTGGGAACTACCACCCGGCGTTGGGGCTTGTTTATCATTCCGGAAGAATCGACCTCGGCGCCTTTACTGAGTGATCTGGCGACGACGCAGGAGGACGAGGTTCCAAGTGGCTTCGTGCGGGCAGTGGTTGATCCCTTTGTCAATGCATTGCACTTGCGATTGCTTAAACGCGACCAGGGCATGGCTCGCCGTCCCTGGGTGGAGCGCGAACAACTGGTTCGAAAGGCCTTCGATAAGGGCTTGGACAACCTGACCAACAAGGAAAAACACGGTCTGTTATCCGATGCTCAAGCCCTGGCGCAGCTGCATTTACAGATTTGGGAAAAGGACGACCACTCGCAGCACGAAATCCAGCCTACTATTTAACTCGATCACTCTCGTTTCTCGGATTTTCAGCACCATAGATATTGGCTCTATCATCGAGCGCATGCCTATACGGGTCTGTATATCCATCCGCATGGACTGAGAGCTAGTGAATAAATCGAAATCTACTGCGGCTACCCCTGAAATTATCTGACTGCGTTGTGACACAGCCAATAGTCGGTCATTTATTTCAATAAACTCCCAAACTATTGGCTGCGCCACGCCTTGCCAGCTACTCTCAGTGGCAGCCTCGCTACAATTTCAATTTATTCACTAGCTCTGAGAATTCCGACTTACCATGAACAATATCAATCCATTAATTTCCTCGCTGGAGGATCTAATTTGGGCTGAGGATCTGGCTGCCATGCCATGGTGGAAGTCCATTCCACTGAAGGGAATCAGGATCCTCTATGTCATCGTGCGCGATCTCGTTCAGGGGCAGCTTACCCTCCGGGCCATGAGCTTGGTGTTTACCACCTTGCTGTCGCTGGTGCCGGTGATTGCAGTGAGCTTTTCCGTACTCAAGGCTTTTGGTGTCCATAATCAGGTGGAACCGCTGCTGTTTGGATTTCTAGAGCCCTTAGGCGATAAAGGGGTGGAAGTCACTAATCAAATCATCGGCTTTGTGGACAATATCAAGGTCGGCGTACTGGGTGCCGTGGGCATCGCTATGCTGATCTACACGGCGGTATCGTTGATTCAAAAGGTCGAGGATACTTTCAACTACACCTGGCATGTGCAACGCAGCCGGTCCTTCGCCACTCGCTTCAGCAGTTATCTCAGCGTCATCATCATTGGGCCCGTATTGGTTTTCTCCTCACTGGGTGTTACGGCCACACTGATGAACACAACGTTTGTTCAGGCCGTGGTGGCCATAGAACCCTTCGGGAGTCTGTACCGGGCTATCAGTTTGATGATTCCCTATCTGCTGATTATCGTCGCCTTTACCTTCACCTATGTTTTCATCCCCAATACCTCGGTCAAAATGAGTGCAGCCCTCCCCGCCGGGGTGGTCGCCGGAGTTTCGTGGAATATTATTGGTAAGTTTTTTGCCGCCTTCATGGTCGCCTCTACGCAGTATACTGCCATATATTCGGGTTTTGCGATTGTGCTGCTGTTCATGATCTGGGTTTACATTAGCTGGTTGGTCATGTTGATCGGCGCCGGTATCGCCTTTTACTTGCAGCATCCTGAATATCTGTTGCGGGATGGACGCAATTTTTTACTCAGCAACCGCATGAAAGAGCGCTTGTCGTTGTGGTTGTTCATGCTCATTGGGCAGCGTTATTATCATGATCTTCCGGCGTGGACGGTAGAAAGTCTTTCCAAAAGACTGGGTGCGCCTTCCAGCACAGTAGCTGATTTACTGGAGATCTATGTGCAAAATAGGTTGTTATCACGTACCGATGCGGAACCGCCCGGCTATCTACCGGCTCGCCCCTTAGATAAGACTACGATCAAGCAGGTATTGGATGCGGTTCGGTGTGCTGATGAGGATGCGGCATTCCGAGGGCGTATGAGGTCGCTGCCAACCGAGATCGATAATGTGATTTCCGGACTTGAAGAAGCCACGGCCGTGGCACTCGAGGGCAGGACAGTCAGGGATCTGGTGGAGGTGGAGGCTGAATCATTTGCAGAACAGCCCGGGAGCGATTCAGTGGTGAATAGCGGTAGCGGGGCAAGGCGATAACTCTAAATCGTAAGCCGCCGCCTTTACCGCCGCGATATCCATAGGTGCTACAAAACTTCAGCGATTCAGCTCGCCATAAAACAATAGGTTCCTGAAAGTGGTCCTGCTTTTGAAGGGTACAAGATATTGATTTACGATTTCTAAGTTTTTTCAGTGAATTAACTGACTCTACGGCGGCTTCGAATAAATCCAAATCCAGCGCCGTGGTCCGATAATCGAGTTATAATGGCCGATTTTCGATGGGTCTTAATAAGGGTGTCCTGCTGTATTACGAATAAAAGTTGCACTACTGCACCAAGCGGTATGGCAAGGGATTTGATCTCGACAAAGACGCCTCGGGTGCTTATGTCGTTGGTTCTGCACTTATGCATCCGTTTTCCCCGGTAGTAGAGATAAACGATATTACCTGGGGCTTTTTTGCGTGTGCTTTGGCGACGTTCCATGTTCATTTCTCCTGTATTGATTCCATTCTTCAGGTATGGGCGACTAAGATTAATAGGGCAATCAGTCTCGGAGTTCCTTAATCCGCCGAGCCGGAGAGTTCCAGTATAGCAGTCCTAACCGGAATAATTCATAGATTGTGCGCGATCTGCACGCGAATTCATAAAATATCCGGGCTTAAATCCAACAGGCTTCCTAGCCTTGTAGGATCTGGATTACAGCATACTGCTTTATTGTGATGGAAAACCGTACGGCGTTCAAAGAATCCCACTTTAGAATCGGATGTGTGGAAGGGGATGGCGG
>JAAEPA010000243.1 GCA_024222475.1 Gammaproteobacteria bacterium
AGATTACATTGCAGAAGATAATTCGATCCGTATCGTCGATGCGTTTGTCGACAAACTTATTCTGAAGGAACTTGGTTTTGATCGCGCCGATCCCAGTGACACGGGCCGGCCGGGGTATTTGCCAGCGACGATGCTGAAGATTTATATCTATGGTTATCTAAACCGTATTCAGTCGAGCCGCCGTTTAGAGCGAGAGTCCTACCGCAACGTCGAGCTTATCTGGCTGACCGGTCGACTAATGCCAAGCTTCAAAACCATAGCCGATTTCAGGAAGGACAATAAAAAAGCCATTCGCCGCGTGTGTACGGAGTTTGTCGGGGTGTGCCGTGAGTTTGGGCTATTTTCAGCGACGCTGGTAGCGATTGATGGCAGCAAGTTCAAGGCGGTTAACAGCCGTGACAAGAACTTTACGCAGAAGAGCGTGAAGCGCAGGCTTAAGAAGACGCAGGCGAACATCGACCGCTACCTGGAAATGCTTGATCAAGCGGACCAGGAAGAGCCTGAGATCCGGGAAGTCACTGCTTTGGAGCTCAAGCAAAAGATTGCCTCGATGGAGGCGAAGATGGCGCAACTCAAAACTCACGAAGCCGAGGTCGAAGCCCATCCGGATAGCCAGGTGTCGCTGACCGATCCCGATGCCCGCTCGATGATGAAGGCTGGTGGCGGCAGTACCGTGGGCTATAACGTGCAAACTGCGGTGGACAGCAAACATCATTTGATTGCAGCGCATGAAGTGACCAATGCGCCGAGCGACCGTAGCCAACTGTCTTCGATGGCAGACAAAGCCGCGGCGGCACTCGATACCAAGGCACTGACCGTGATTGCTGATCCAGGTTACTACAAGGGTGAAGAGATCGTGGACTGTTATGCTGCCGAAATCACCGCACTGGTGCCGAAGACAGATAGCTCACATAGCAAGGCGAAGGGGCGATATTCGAAGGCCGATTTTCGCTACGATGCACAGCACAATGAATACATCTGTCCGGCTGGGCAACGTCTGACGTACCGATTCGACAGTGTCGAGAAGGGCAAGACACAGTGGGTGTATATGACCTACCAATGTTCATCTTGCCCGCTGCAGTCGCAATGCACCACCAGCCATGCTAAACGCATTAAGCGGTGGGAGAAAGAAGACATACTGGATGCCGCTGACGCTTTGCTTGAGCAGAATCCGGATGCGATGCGACAACGCAAGCGGCTGGTCGAACATCCTTACGGCACGATCAAACACTGGATGGGATCGACACACTTCTTGATGAAACGATTGCCGAACGTGCAAGCGGAGATGAGTCTTCACGTGCTCGCCTATAATTTGAGGCGGGCCATCAATGTTCTTGGAGTGGCGAAGATCATGGAACAGCTGCAGTCGGCCTGAGAGGGCCACTTCTCGGCTACCGGCACCCCCAGAGCACACTGAAGCGACAAACAAATTTACTGGAAACGGGACTGAGCATTTCGGCGTCTCCACGGCGAACTCAGGCAGTGACACAAAAAATACGGCGCCTTTTTGAGAAGACGCTATGTTAGACAAAAACAAGGCTCTTTTTACACAGTCTCGGCCATAAGCAGACACCCGAATTACTTTTATAAATGTGCCTTCTTTATTAGATGCGATTCATACTAATGAGCTTTATACAACGCCAACCTATCAATACGCTGATTAATTGTTGCCAGGTGCTGCTTGTAAAAATCACCCTCTATCCCGCCACGTTCATCAAACACCTGCTGCGGTATTCCCTCCGGCAGTCCAGCAATGGAGGGGAAGAATGCTTTTTCCTGCCTTAACTCCGATGCTATTTGTTGTACGCGCAGTGCGCCGTTTTCATCCAGGGCCATTTCTGCGAAGCGTATGCCTGCTCGATCAGCAGCCAGGTCAGCAAAGCTGAAGCCTGATCCGCCTGGTTGTGAGTCCAGCAACTCCTTGAACTCACCAATGGTGAAGCTCATCCCACTATCGGAAATTACCTTTAGTGCAGCGGAAAATATAAAATGCAGGCGCAGGTCGTTTCGGTTTGCCAACACCATTTGACTGTTTCGGGGTTGGCAGGTGTCAAGTGTCTCTTCGTCCAATGCGCCAACAACCGAGTCAAATTTGGACGAGCCGAGGAAAATGGCCAGCGCCATCAGTGCAGCCCTGTTCTCTTCAACAGGTGCTTTACCCATATAGCTGCGCTTTTCCGCAAAAGAGAAGGCAGTGTCCAGGTAGTAACCGACGGATGCTTGGCCAAAGCCATCGATTTGCGAATGAAATTTGCAGATGCGTTCGTAGTAGATTTTAACCAATTTCGGGTCACCCAATAGAGCCAGGTCATCACGCACCTCTTTTATCCGTTCTTTGGTGTTGTCGATAGCGTTTCTAAATCCGGGAATGGAGTGATAGGCAAGAACAAGTGTTGAGTGATCAACCTCAACGGAGTCAATGGCGTTGATAAGTTTAGTGCCGAATGTATCGCCGGCTATTACTTTGTTCAAGGCGATCTCCATGAGTGATATGGCCATGTTACCGGAAATATCAATGCTGCCTACGGAGACGTTGTCGACCACCAGGCCTTTTGACGAGGGGAGAATGGTTATTGTCAGGTTGATGTATTCCCCTAACGGGTTGTCGGGTAGGTTTAGTGTGAAGGCGCCCATGATTCCCAGTGGTGTTACATTGACTCGACCTTTAAGGCTCTTCACACCGCGCGTGCCCAGTGCGACGATGCCGTTAATTTCATCTTCAGAAAATGTCAGGGTGGAGCGTTGGTCTGACTTGCCAGCCATCAGGTCTTTATAGAGCCGCTTGGCAGCCTTTTTTGCTTTGATCGCACTATTAGTATCGACTGTTGCCACTTCTTCGACCAGTGCACGAGAGTCGCTGATAGAGGCAAGTGTTATTAAAGGAATTATAATGAAAACAAGTATTGCGATCGCAATACCCCAAAAGAAAATTTTGCGGATACCCGTTTTTTGTCTTGCTCTTGCCATATCCTGGTTTAGTTTCGATGTATCGGGTCAGATTTAATGTTAATACTAAGGCAGGGGACAGACCACAGTTTGTTGATATTCGAACGTCTCCCTTGGGTGGCGATTTCAACTGATCGACGCAACACTTTATCTTAGAGCAAAAGATGGAGTGTGGAGTATGAGCCTTAGACCTCGAA
>JAAEPA010000244.1 GCA_024222475.1 Gammaproteobacteria bacterium
AATCTCAGCGGTGTCGTTAGAATTCTGTTCTCATTGCCACGGTTTTTTGAAATCACAGCGCATTGCATCGCCGGTGAAATACCAGCCCGCAGAATTCCATTCTATCTGATTTTACCGCGACTGCGTTTTCACACAGCCTCTCCGCAGAGCTGCCATTCAAGTCGTCAAAATCGTAAGCTAAATCATTTGCGTTGCAGCGAAAGTCGGCTTCGAGCCCGTCTGAGACCTTCAGGCCATGTCGCAGTAGGGATAGAGTCAATCAGCGGCAAAGCGAAATATTGACCCGAAACCGACATTGGGCTCACTCCAATGTAACCTCAACGTTTCCAGCGGTGATTTTCACTTCGCCCCAGTCGCCGATGATCGTGTAAGTTCCATCTTCAAACTCGAACTCATTGATGTTGCCGTAGTCGATAGTGCCGTTGAGATCAGTTGATGGCACCATTGTGCGGCTGATCCATCTAATTGATTCTGTATCCTTGATATGGATCTTTATCCGGCGATAGCAGTAAGCCTCTGATGGCTTCGGGGCGTGATAGTCTACCGCGACTGCCATGGCTGCCGTTACCACAAATTCCTCGTTTGTATGATATTTGCTCATTGTCGCCACTGCCCACGGTATCACCAGGCAGCTCCGCCCCTTCCGACACACCAGCCCGTTCGCATACCGCACCCTGTCCGGCTCTACAGTTTTCCAGTCCGTTACCGGGGTAGTTCTAAGGTTGGTATTTAAGTTTGAAACCGCAGATCTTATCGGCCCCTGCCACCGCATTTTGATATGTCTGGTCAAAACTCTCGGGGTTGATGTCGTAGGGTCTTTCCGTCATGGAGACTGTCTTAGTTTCGGTGTTGCCCTTTTTACAGGAGCATTGGTAGGCCTGCGTTTGGTTGTCAAGTTGGCAATCAAGTTCCCAAGTTTGATTATCGGTACATTTGGAAAGTGAAATCCTGTAATTGTTCAGCATGGCCTCCTTGCAAACGACTTCTCCGGCGGCTTCCGCTTGGTCGGATCCAACGAATACTCCGCTAAACAAGAAAGCAACCAATAAAACTGCACTCGAAAGATTCAAAATGTTTTTCATAATTCCTCCTGGATCAAAGAATTAGTTTTTCCTTCAGCAAGGGATCAGACTGATAGAAAAAGTTAATTTAAAAGGAAGAAGAGTCAACTGCGGTAGGACTCAGCCGCTGCTGCGACGCAGATTGCCGACAGGAACGTGTTGAGCTCGGGTGTCGCCTTCTGGCACATATTAGCCGCATGTCACATGTCGCAGATGAAACATTCAAGTCGGGGCACCTTGGTCACTTTGTCCGGCATAGCTGACCTTCACGCACACTCACGAATTACCCTATCTATTGCACCGCAACGAATGTCCGCTCTCCCCCCGGATGAGACATTCGCTACAGTGCAACAAATGACAGAAACGGCGGACTGTGGAAGTTCACCGCGAGCGCGAAGGAATGTGAGTTGACCGGAGATATGGCAAGGATGACAAGCCATAGAAATTAAAGGGGTATCATTCGCAATTCCTGGTAAATTCTCAAACTAGCGAACAGGCAATTTACGTTGTAAAAACAATTGCATATCGGAAAGGACCTTCAGGCAGAAGAGGACTCGCATTTAACCTATAACAATATGTAATAATAACAGAAGTTGGAATCGATAATTCCTTCGTACCCCCAATAGTACCCCAGTCCCTTTTTGTGTATCGAAATTGGATACCAAATAGAGGAACACAACAGTCCAACAAGAGCAATTGCCCCTTGCTGGGTGAAAGCCGACATAGGCAATAACCGCGTCAGTGGCAGGCGATGAACGAGGTTCTTCCCCGGCTAGGGCTCACGATGTGATTTCCCTGAATCGTAAGCAGTGATGACGCCGACTGACGGATCAAATATTTTATCTATGTTCTCGACCATTCCCTGCGTCCTTATCATGGCAAACATGCGGATCTCGGCTTCCGGATAGGCGCAGCGCAGCAGTTCCGCACATGCAGCCGACATACGCCCCATCGTCAGCACATCATCAACGATCGTGATCTGCTCCGGCGGGAACAGGCCGCCACCGGGATTTACCCGCATGCTGGCAACATGCTCATGAATCAGCGGCCTTCCCGCGGCCTTCGAGGATGATGATGATTTTTTGACCGCCGTGACCCGATCGATCGCAGGAAGGACAGAACTGCCATAGCCGCCTCCCGCCAGAATGTCCGCAATCACTTTGGCGGGCCAGAGTGCACCCTGTGCAAGTGGAGCGCTACGCGGCGCGGGGACAAGCGTTACTTTGGGATTGAGGAAGGGCTGTAGGACCTGCGCTTCTGGCTTCGCCAGCATCGGAAGTGCTTGGCTAATCAGAGTCGTATTACCACGCTTGATGCCGCCACAGGTTCTGCGTGATTTGATCGAAACCTCTGAATTACCCCGAGGGGAATAGTTCGCAAATGTACCGTATGGGATTTCAGAAGGCACTCACTCCCCCGGCCGTAAAACTCGGAATATCGTAAAGAACATCTGGCATGTCATCGCGTGTCAGGACCTGGGCACCGTATTCGATCATTTTCGCCGGCCAGCTTAGTGCCGGATCTTCCGCAACGTTCTCCATTAAATAGACCAGACGGCCAAGGCGTATGGCTTCCCATCCCTGGTGCTGCGTGCCGCTTTTTTCAGATGCTTCGACAATCACCGTCGCATCCGAGATTAGCGCCATTGTACGGTTGCGCTGCGGAAAATTTTGTCGCTTTGCCGGGTAACCTTCTGGAAATTGGGAAATCGCGAGGTGGCCGTGTTTGATGACGTCGAGCAATTCCTTGTTCTTTGCCGGATAAGCTTGGCTAAGCGGTGTGCCAAGGACTGCTATCGTTTTGCCGCCAAGGACGATCGCGGCTTCATGGGCCACCGTGTCAATGCCTTCGGCAAGGCCACTGACAACGGTAATGTCATGTTCGACAAGGGCGTTGATCAATGCCCTAGCACGGCTCATTCCTTTGTCACTGGCTTTGCGTGAGCCAACAACCGCGACCCTAAGGCCGTCGTGCAATAGGGACGTATCGCCTGCAACAAACAGTTCCTCAGGTGCGTTTTTGCGCTCAATATCATTGAGCGGCCCCAGTAGCTTTCCTGTTTTGATTGGCATTGACATTTTGAATTCTCAGTCGCGGCACAAGTCGCCAAACCGTATAGAATCAGAGTAACTTATTCGATTCTCCCGCACCAGATTTAAATCCGGTTATCCCAGCCCACCAAAGGGGCCGGAAAAAAGCCTGTTTTCAGCCGGATTTAGGGTGTGATTTTCCTTGGGATGACAGCGCCATGGTTCAATGCTTAACATCTGGATATAGAACAAATCAAGAACATTTTTCTTATTGGCCGCGCTAGACGGTCCGGATGGAACGTGATGCTTTGCTTACAGGCCCATCGTTATCGTGTCGCGTGGCTCACAGCGTCGGCAACTTAACCGGCTACACCCGGATCATCGAGATTGAGCGAATATGAATTGCGGCGCCTGCAGCAACCGCATTGGAAACTCCCCCGAGACCGTGCGGCTTGTCGAAGACGTGGGTAAGGCGGGATTTCAAACGTCTATCTTTTGACCATCAGGCATCAGACCATGCTGTTCCAGGCATTCGCGCAATGACTCAACGCTCAGGACCGTCAAATATCCCATGTCCGGGCGGTGACCCTGATACTCAAGACTTTCGGTAATCATCCCGAGGACAAAATTCCACTCATGCCAGACCGGCCCGCCGCTGAAGCCGCCTCGCGGCACCCCCGAAACGACAAACCGCACATAACGGTCGCGATATGTATCGACCACAGCGTTCACACTCACACGGTCGACAACAAGCGTAACGTTCTTTGACGTGGGAATTGGCGGATAACCGAACACAATTCCCCGCGTTAAAAGCCACTGCTCATTGTTGATCCAGTCATCGTAGTGACCGCCAAGTTCGAGCCAGGGGGTATTCGGATCGATGCCGTCAAGCCGGAAAGCGGCAACGTCAATACCGGGATCCTCGTGCATTACCGGCTCTCCGGCCAGAGCAGGGGAGTCATGAGCAAGGTTGTAGATCGGAAATTCTTTATCGCCGTAGTGCATGGTGGCAAGCCATTTTTCGGGCGGGTGTAGCACTTCTTCTTTCAGAAGGTATCCGGACGCGTGGGGAATAACGCTGAGAATTTTGTTCCGTTCGACCCTCGCTTGCGAATGATCCGGTGCCCCAGAAAGATGAACCCGTCATTGACATGGGTGATATGGGTCTTCTCCATATTCAATGTCAGCTTCAGGCGGTCTTCCAGAAAGGCACGGCATTCCTCGCGAATCTCCATTGCATGGGCTTTCGTCCCCTTGACGATGACCACAAAATCATCGGCATATCGACAGTACGCCACTGCTGGTAACCATTGCCGGTTTTCACCAAGAGCAATGGGCCGTTGGCGCTCGATACTGTCATTCCAGTACCAGCGATCTTTGCGGGCCTTTGGGCTCAGGTATTTCGCCTCCAGCCATCGATCAAACTCATTGAGCATGATGTTCGACAGGAGTGGCGAGATAACCCCACCTTGCGGTACACCTTCGCTGGCAGCCCGGAACAG
>JAAEPA010000245.1 GCA_024222475.1 Gammaproteobacteria bacterium
GGGGTTTTCTGGCGTCTGATAAAGAAACCAGCGACCTGAGGTTGGAAACCTCGGATGACGAGGCGATGCAACAACTGTACGGACATTCGATCACCTACCGCATCCCCATCGGCCCCCACCAAGGCCGCAAGGTGTTCACATTGCAAAGCCTACCGCCGCTAGAAGAGCCAAAAGCGGGTTCGAGCCGGCTCGCCAAGGTCGCGGGTTTCAGCTTACATGCCGGGGTAGTGGCACAGGCGCATCAACGTGACAAGCTGGAACGGCGGTGCCGGGTTATCGCCCGGCCCGCGGTATCCGAGAAACGCCTGTCGCTTCTGGATGATGGACGGATCCGCTACGAACTGAAAACGCCCTATCGGGACGGCACCACCCATGTGATCTTCGAGCCGCTAGACTTTCTGGCCCGGCTTGCTGCACTGGTTCCCAAACCGCGGGTCAACCTCACTCGCTTCCACGGCGTGTTCGCGCCTAACAGCACATACCGGATACAGGTCACGCCTTCTAAACGAGGCAAAGGCAGTAAGCGTAGCGCTGATGAAGATGGGCAATGCCACTCACCGGCACAGCGCCGGGCAGCGATGAGCTGGGCTCAGCGATTGAAGCGGGTGTTCAATATCGACATCGAAACCTGCTCCACGTGCAGCGGTGCGGTCAACGTCATCGCCGGTATCGAAGACCCCCGGGTCATCGACAAGATACTCACCCACCTGGATAACAAAGCCGCATTGGCTGGCCCGGTGGTATTGCCGCCAAGCCGGGGGCTACCGCAAAGCAATCTGTTCGACTGATTCGCCGTACAAACCTGCCACGATTCAAGAAACTGCAGCCATCGCAGTCGCGGCAAGGGCCCCGGCTTGTTTGCTGGCGGGAAATCTGTTCTCTTTCTGGGAAAAACCTCTACAGAAAGTGGGGTTTGCCGAGACTACATGGCTCAAAAGGTGTTCCATGGCGCCATCGAGGACCATTTCAGTGTCTTTGATACCCCTCGACTTTGGGGAAAAGGGCGTTTATGCTTCTTATAATCGGACGACAGTCGATAAGCGCATCGGAAATGATTTCGGTTGCCGGCAACCGGTTAGGGAATAGGCAATAAGCCACCCATACAATCATCGATAAAGATACAGTCGATTAACAAATAAGAATACTCTGCTGCGTAACAGGAGCTGACCATGGCAACAAATACCCCACCAAACCCCCAAAAAGCACTGGAACTCTACCAGGAGCACATGACCCAATGGATGCAGGGTGTAGCCGGCTCAACGATGCAGGAGATAAGCAAAGAGTTCACGAAGGCGTGGGGGAACATATCAACCGAAGCATTCCAGAACCCGCAGGAGTGGACAGAGCGCTTTGCCAGCTATCAGAAGCAGCAGGCTGATCTGTGGCTCAGTTTTTTTCCCACCAACGGGGATACGTCGCCGCTTGTACAACCCGAGCGTGGCGACCGTCGCTTCCACGGCAAGGAATGGAAAGAGAACCCGCTCTTTGATTACATCAAGCAGTCCTACCTGCTGGCATCCAGCATGCTGTATGACTGCGCTGATGCGACGACGTTCGAAGAGAAGGAAAAGGACAGGCTCAAGTTCTATACCCGCCAGGTGGTCGACGCCATATCGCCGTCCAACTTCATTGCAACGAACCCCGAGGTAATCCAGCAAGCCATCGACAGCAAAGGGCAAAGCCTGGTCGACGGAATGAAAAACCTTATGGCCGACCTTGAGAAAGGCCGGATCAGCATGACCGATGAAGCGGCATTCACCCTGGGGGAGAACATTGCCTCCACCGAAGGTGAGGTTGTGTACGAAAATGAGATGTTTCAGCTGATTCAGTACAAACCGTTAACCGAGAAGGTCTCCAACCGGCCTGTCCTCATCGTCCCGCCATTTATCAACAAGTTTTATATTCTGGATCTGCAGCCGGAGAATTCATTCGTCCGCTATTGTTTGGAACAGGGCGACAGCGTTTTTATCATTTCCTGGGCCAACCCGGATGCCGACAAGAGCAACCTGCACTGGGACGACTATATCGAGAGCGGCCTGCTGAAGGCCGTTGAAGTGGCAAAGAAAATCACCCGCTCGAAGCAGATCAATGCTGTCGCCTGGTGTGTGGGTGGGACATTGCTGTCTACCGCACTGGCTGTTTTGCATGCGCGCAATGACAAGTCCATCGCATCAGCAACCTTTTTTACGACACTGCTGGATTTTTCAGAGCCCGGAGAACTCGGTGTTTTTATCGATGCCGAGCAGATCGCAGAACGCCAGAATCAGGTAAAAAAGGCAGGCATGCTGCCCGGCCAGGATCTGGCTTTGATCTTCTCGATGCTGCGCGCCAACGACCTGATCTGGTCGTATGTTGTCAATAATTACCTCAAGGGCAAACAGCCCATGCCGTTCGACATCCTCTACTGGAACAGTGATCCGACAAACCTGCCGGCCAGCATGTATGTTGCCTACATCGAGAACATGTATCTCGAGAACAAGCTGATTCAACCCGGAGCACTTACGTTGTGCGGGGAAAAAATCGATCTGAGCCAGATTGATATACCGTGCTATTTCCTGTGCACCATCGAAGACCACATTGCGCCCTGGAAAGCCACGTTCAAGACCAAGGATATGTTCGCCGGGCCGGTGGAGTATGTGCTCGGCGCGAGCGGCCACATTGCCGGCGTGATCAATCCGGCACGTAAGAACAAGCGCCACTACTGGTCCAATGGAGAACAGACATCTGATCCCGAACGCTGGCTGGAAACGGCAGAACAAGCACCGGGCAGCTGGTGGCCGCACTGGGCCGAGTGGTTGAAAGCACAGGGTGGCTCGCCCAAAGACGCCCCAAAAACACTGGGTAACAAAGAGTTCCAACCCATCGAACCCGCACCCGGCCGATACGTGAAAAAGCGTGTGAACTAGGGCCTGTTACGGTACGGCGGC
Organism: Gammaproteobacteria bacterium; assembly: GCA_024222475.1. Classification (GTDB taxonomy): domain Bacteria; phylum Pseudomonadota; class Gammaproteobacteria; order JAAEPA01; family JAAEPA01; genus JAAEPA01. The sequence continues at coordinate 2,928 of JAAEPA010000245.1, forward strand.
ACCGGGTCGGTCAATCACCAGCCCGGTGCCTGAGCCCTCACCCTAACCGAGACAGCGAGGAGATCCAGCAAGTCTTTCTGTCTCATCGCCTGACTCACCCGGCGCATGCTTCGATCCGGAGTTTCGCAGCAAAAGAACTACCCAGGACTGTCGTCCAAAATGCCCTTCTCCATCAGTTGATTCAAGATTCCTGCAGTCTTCTCTTTGAAAGCATCCCTGAGCAGCCTGACCGCCGGCGTTATCGATTGCCTGCTCGGGAAGACAAGCCATAGCTCGGTCGGGGTGGCTTTGAACTCAGGCATGACGGGAATAACATTTCCCGATAACAGATCAGTCGACATATCGAGGCAGGATTTAACCGCGAGGCCTTTGCCTGCGACACACCAACGTCTTACAAGATCGCCATCGTTGGAGGCACGGTTACCGCTCATCTTGATCTTGTAAGCTGTACCACCGCGCGAGAACTCCCAGACATCGTGCGTAATGTCGTACAACTGGTAAAAAAGCCCGTTGTGTGACGGCAGGTCATGGGGGTGTTTTGGGGTGCTGTTCTTGTCCAGGTACCCCTGTGTTGCACAGAGCAATACCGGGACACTGCAAATCTTGAATCCATAAAGATTTGCGTCGTTGGGCGAGCCATAGCGCAGCGCAATGTCGACCGAGTCGCGAAAAAAATCAATATTGCTGTCGCTGACATGCGATCTCAGACTGACATCGGGGTAGGTATCCATGAACTCATCGAGCCAGGGAGTAACCAGATTCCGGCCCAGGTCCGATGACAGTGTGATGCGCAGCTCACCATCGACAACATCCAGGTCATCCTTCATGTTCTGTCTGGCCTGATCCAGCGTGTGCAGAGCCTGCTCACACTGGGGAATGTACCTTTCACCCGCACTGGAGAGCCGGAGCTGGCGCGTTGTGCGGATGAACAGCGCCACGCCCAACGCGTTTTCCACCCGCTTGTTGGAAACCTCGGATGACGAGGCGATGCAACAACTGTATGGGCATTCGATCACCTACCGCATCGCCATCGGACCCCACCAAGGCCGCAAGGTGTTCGCATTGCAAAGCCGACCGCCGCTAGAGGCGCCGAAGGCAGGTTCGAGCCGGCTCGCCAAGGTAGCGGGTTTCAGCTTACATGCCGGGGTCGTGGTACAGGCGCATCAGCGTGACCAGCTGGAACGGTTGTGCCGGGTTATCGCCCGGCCCGCGGTATCCGAGAAACGCCTGTCGCTGCTAGATGATGGACGGATCCGCTATGAGCTGAAAACGCCCTATCGGGACGGCACCACCCATGTGATGTTCGAACCGTTGGACTTTCTGGCCCGGCTTGCTGCACTGGTTCCCAAACCGCGGGTCAACCTTACCCGATTCCACGGGGTATTTGCGCCTAACAGCACATATCGTATACAGGTCACGCCGTCCAAACGAGGCAAAGGCCGCAAGCGCGACGCTGATGAAGCTGAGCAATGTCACTCACCGGCACAGCGCCGAGCAGCGATGAGCTGGGCCCAGCGATTGAAGCGGGTGTTCAATATCGACATCGAAACCTGCTCCACGTGCGGCGGTGCGCTCAACGTCATCGCCTGTATCGAAGACCCCCGGGTCATCGACAAGATACTCACCCACCTGGATAACAAGGCCGCATTGGCTCAACCGGTAGTGTTGCCGCCAAGCCGGGCGCCACCGCAAAGGAATCTGTTCGACTGATTGTCCGTACAACCCCGCCACGATTCAAGAAACGGCGACCATCGCGGTCGTGGTAAGGGCCCTGGTTTGTTTGCCGGCGAGAAATCTGTTTTCTTTCTGGAAAAAACCTCGGTAGAAAGTGGAATTTGCCGAGATTTCGTGGCTCAAAAGGTGTTCCATGGCGCTATCGAGCACCATTTCAATGACTTTGATACCCCTCTTACTTTGGGGAAAAGGGCGTTTATGCTTCTTATACTCGATGGCCGATGTCGTGCCAGTCGATGAGATTGACCTTGACCACCTGCATCGCCTCTTTGAGTCCTACAAAACCGGCGATCAGAAATAGCGCCACATCCAGCCAAGAGGTGCCTCCACCCGCCATGATGATGCGCTGGCCCTCGCTGCTGACCACCAGCGACCTTGCCGGATACATACCGCTGTACGCAACAATGTCGTCGGATCGACTATAATCAAAGAGGCTATGGGATAGTCTGTACCACTTACTACAGTTCTCATAGATTTCAGGCGGCAAACAAAAAGACAGCATAGCAGCTCTGCCCTTAGACAGCAGCGCCGCTCAACTGGATGAAATCGCTCTATAATCCTTGCGATCTAATTCTATGCCTAGCAAGCCAACGAACCCCTTCGAGTTGGATGAGATCCCTTGGCACGGCCGAGAGGCGGAGTATGTGCTTAATTCCTGTACCGGCTCAGCCGAGGGCCTGACTCGCGAGGAGGCTGCGCGGCGACTCGCAAGCCATGGCGAAAACCGCCTGCCCACGATCAAACGGACCAGCCCTCTAGTACGGTTTCTCGATCAGTTCAATAACCTACTCATCTATGTACTGCTCATTGCCGCGGGAGTCACTGCCCTGCTTCAGCATTGGATCGATACCGGCGTGATCGTCGGCGTCGTTATCATCAACGCCATCATCGGATTTATCCAGGAAGGCAAGGCCGAACGGGCGCTCGATGCCATCCGCAACATGCTGTCCCATGAGGCCACGGTGCTACGAGGCGGCCACCAAATCACCCTGGCTGCGGAGCAACTGGTCCCCGGCGATATCGTTTTGCTCTGCGCAGGAGACAAGGTACCCGCAGATCTGCGCCTGCTTCATGTCCATAATCTGGGCATCGACGAGGCCACCCTGACCGGCGAATCCCTACCGGTGAATAAAACCGTGTCCCCCGTGAGTGAAATAACCGCGCTGGCAGACCGCAAATGTATGGCCTATTCGGGCACCCTTGTCACCAGCGGTCAGGCCGAAGGCGTCGCGGTGGCCACGGGTGCAAAGACAGAGATCGGACGCATCAACGCGATGCTGCGCGAAGTCACGACCATTACCACACCTTTGCTGCGCCAGATCGATCAGTTCGGGCGCTGGTTGACCCTGGGAATACTGGTTCTGGCGGTTGCAACCTTGCTGTTTGGTGTCATCATCCAACACTACAGCCTTACCGATATGTTTCTTGCCGGGGTCGGCCTCGCAGTCGCCGCTATACCCGAAGGACTGCCCGCCATCATCACCATCACCCTGGCCATCGGTGTACAGCGTATGGCTAAACGCAATGCCATCATCCGGCGACTGCCTGCGGTAGAGACCTTGGGATCGGTCACCGTAATCTGTTCCGACAAGACCGGCACACTCACCAAAAACGAGATGACGGTTCAGCAGGCCGTCACCGCCGAACAGAAATTCCAGGTCACCGGTGTGGGTTACGATCCACACGGAACCATTACCCTCGACGGACGATTAATACAACCTGAAAATCACCCCTTGTTGACCGAGATGGCCCGTGCAGCCGTTTCCTGTAACGATGCCTCGCTACTTAGCGAGGGCAACCGAACGACCGTAAATGGAGATCCAACCGAAGGGGCATTGCTCACCTTCGCCCTTAAATCAAGGATCGACAAGAACTTGCAGCTTAAAGAATACCCCCGCACCGACGTAATTCCGTTCGAGTCGGAACATAAGTTCATGGCGACCTTACACCACGACCACGCCGGTCACGGATTCATCTACTGCAAAGGCGCCCCGGAACGCATCCTCGACATGTGTAAGGCCCAGCGTCAGTCTGGACAGGACCACCCCCTGGATGTTGCTTACTGGCATCGGTGTATAGACGAAATGGCCACCCGGGGACAGCGTTTGCTGGCTATTGCGTTCAAACCCGCAGCCTCAGAACTATGCGAGCTGCGCTTCAGCGATGTCGAAGGTGGACTCAGTTTACTTGGGCTCGTCGGCATCTCCGACCCTCCGAGAGAAGCCGCCATACATGCGGTAAAGGCCTGTCACTCAGCCGGTATCCAGGTAAAAATGATCACCGGAGACCATGTCGCAACCGCCTGCGCAATCGCCCAGGCAATGAACATCGGGGTGGGTCGGGAGGCGCTTAGCGGGGCCGATCTGGAGGCCATGGATGAACAAACGCTCCATACGCGTATACCCGACATCGATGTCTTTGCACGCACCACGCCGGAACAGAAGTTGCGTCTGGTACAGGCCCTGCAAGCAAATGGGGATGTTGTCGCCATGACTGGAGACGGGGTGAACGACGCCCCGGCGCTCAAACGGGCCGATGTGGGAGCCGCCATGGGCCGCAAGGGAACGGAAGTAGCAAAAGAGGCTTCGGAGATGGTACTGGCAGATGATAATTTCGCCTCCATCTCACACGCGGTCGAAGAAGGACGCACGGTTTACGACAACATCAAAAAGTCGATCTTGTTCATCCTACCCACTAACGGCGGCGAAGCCTTGTCCATCATGGCCGCCACGGCAATGGGGGTAATGCTTCCGATCACACCGGTGCAGATTCTCTGGGTGAACATGATCACCGCCGTCACCCTCGCGCTTTCCTTGGCGTTCGAACCGCCAGAGCACGCCGTCATGGCCCGTCCACCGCGAAATCCTCGCGAGCCTATCCTTTCCGCTTTTCTCATCTGGCGCATTGTTTTTGTATCCATCATACTGGTCTCGGGCACTTTCGGGCTTTTTCTCTGGTCACAGTCCCTCGGCCTTCCGATCGAAGAGGCCCGGACCGTGGCCGTGAATACACTGGTGATGTTCGAGGCCTTCTACTTGTTTAATTCCCGCTATATCCTAGCGCCGGTGTTTTCGGTAAAAGGCTTGACCGAAAACCCCTATGTGCTGATCGCCGTGGTTCTGGTTATATTTTTCCAGATGCTCTATACCTACACACCGCCAATGCAGACGCTGTTTGCGAGCACGGCTCTGAGCCTCCATCAATGGCTACTGATCTTGCTGGTTTCCTGTTCGGTGCTGTTTCTGGTAGAAACCGAAAAGTGGTTGATACGACGCTTCAGCAGGTAATGAGAAATATGCCTGCCTCGGAATCATGGGTTGAGAAACAACACGCATTCCCCTATCCTTTAATCTACTTGATCTGTCGATTGAGGACATCGACTAATCGGGATTCGCCTCAATTTTTCTAAAAACAATAACATCCATGGCGTTTGACGACCCCGCACCACATTGGAGGTGAAATCATCAGTATTTTGAAGTCAATAGGACCCACATTCATTTACAATAATATCCCCCATGGCCAGGAAGCGTAGATCCCGAAGAAGGCAAAGACACACCCGACGAACAGCCCCCCCTCAACCCGCCAAGGCCCGAAAGGCCCTGCAGGATGGGCAATACAAAACGGCAATCAACATCTATAAGGCCCTGCTTAAGGGTGAGCAGAAGGCGGAATGGATCGAGGCACTGGCCGAGGCCTATGCGGGACGAGGCTGGGAGTTGGCCGCCAAAGGAATGTTCAAAGAGGCCGTCACTATATGGCGTAATCGCGCCCAGACCTGCAACCAATCGTTGGTAAACGGCCACTACCTGTTGTGGCTATTGCAGGCGGGCGACATCGATGAGGCGCTGCGGCTTTATCAGGATCATGAACGAGCACTCGGTCGCGAAATCCAACCCTTGCGCGCCCACTTGGCCGCCTTGGCACTGGCCGGGAAACAAGAAATCCTGCGCCTGCTCCCCGCTGAGGATCCAGTGGTGCGCGATCACACCGCCGCACTGCAGGCCCTGCAGGCCTACTGCGATGGCGATGGCGCCGGCCTGAAAACGGCCTTGGGCCGGATTGCATTTCGCTCGCCCTATCGGGATTTGAGCACCTTGCTCAAGGCATTGCTTGAAAAAACTGCTCATCCCGAAACGGCCCAAGATCTCCTTAGCCGCATCGACGACCGCTCCCCCTTTGTCCCGCTGGCCCTGACCGTCAAGGCATCGATCTGCGATGGCGAGCAGATGTTAAAGGCCCTGGCGCCCCTGGATCCATCCGACAGGCGGTTTGCCCTGACCCTCAAGGGCTGGCCGGAAAGTCAATTCGTGTTTCTACAGGAATTGATCGCCCTGCAACAATCCTCTGAGGATAGACATCTGCTGCGATTTTTGATCCAACAACAAAAGATCCTTGGAGAGGATTTTTCCCGCCAGGCTGCCATGCGTTTTATCTCACATCACCCAGAATCCTCGCGTGCCTACAACCGCAGTTTTGGAATGCCCGATCCCTACGATAGGGCGCGTATCTCCGCCCTGACCGATGACGATGAACCACACTTCGGTTACGAAGACCACGACGCCTGGAGTGAGGTCCTATACTACTTTAAGCGAACATTCGACAGCGAAGATAGACAGAACAAACTGCGCACTGCGCTGCTGCTGCGAAAAATCGCCGAGATTCAGGAAAAAGACCATCCCGAAGAGGAAGAATTAGAGGAGACCCTGGAGGAAAGTCTGGAATTTGATCCCGATGATCCACCCACTTATCTACGCCTGATTCGTCTCTATCGGGAAAACCGACGTTTCAAGGAGGCTAGGCGTATTCAGGAGCAGGCCCTGGCACGCTATCCCCAGGATACCGAGGTCCTGTTGGCCATCGTCGAGACTTCGATCGCCAGTAACGCCTATAAAAAGGCGGCCACGTTTGCCCGCCGTATACTCACGATCGACCCCATCAACCCGAAGGTACGCAAAATCCTGTTCGACGCCCATCTGGCCCATGCCAGAAAACAGATCAAGCAAGCCAAACCCGCCCTGGCGCTAAAGGAACTCGAGCAGGCGGGGCAATGGGATGAGACGCAGCCGGCCAAGAACCAGATTGAATTCATCCTGGGGATCATGGAACTGAACCATGACAAGCCCGCCGGGATAAAGCGGTTGCAGCAAACCATGGTGCAACTTAACCATTCTCTGAAAGACCGGTTTTTGTTATTGATGGAGGCCGAGCGCCTGCAACGGCGCCCCGGGCAGATCCTTAAATTGCTTAAGTTTCCCAGCTTCAAGGGCGATCCCGGGCAGGTCATGGAACTGGCGCATACCTTACAGGCACAGCCCAAGGAGGATGAAGAAGAGGCCTGTAATGCCCTACGTCATTTGCACCAGCCGCTCAAAAAGTCGGCTCGGTTTGCTTATCAACAGCAAGACATGGATCTGCTTTGCGAGGTATTCAAGCGTTACGGTCAACCCCAACTACGCCAGCAGTATGCCAAAGTGGCACTGAAACACTGGCCTAAAACCCCGTTATTCGTCTATCACCGGCTGGACACCCAGCTCCGTTTGCGAAATAAGGACTATCGAGATCTGGAACAGGCCTTGGACCAGGCGAATGAAACGGGTGATATGCGCACCGCCCACCGTATCAATGAGCTTTTGAAAACCTCCTTTAGCTTCGGTGAACCCGCGTTTCCTGAATCTGGACCAGGAGATAATATAGATGATGAATTTATTAAAGCGCTCATCAATGAAATGGGCGCCGAAGGGTTTCTGGATATTCTAGAATCATTGAACCTGCCCGATTTCGATACAATTCGCGAGAACGTCGGTGATGACCAACTCAGCAAACTCTTCGAACGTATTGCCGACGGCGAGGACCCTATAGAAGAGGCCCGCGGCCCCTTCCCCAATCCGTTCAAGAAACCTCGGAAAAGACCCCGTGGAAAACCCCGCAAATCCACCACCAAGACCGGTGCCGGAGCTAAAGATGATGATGCAAACCAATTGGATCTATTCTAAATGACCATGCGTGACCCCTACCTGACCCTCCAGGTCTCGCGGGAGGCCACCGATGAGGCCATCCACCAGGCCTATCTGCAGGCCGTACGCGACTGTCCTCCTGAACATGATGCACAGCGTTTTCAGACTGTACGTCAGGCCTACGAGACCCTGCGCACCGAAAAATTGCGCCTGCAATACGAACTATTCAATACCGATCTGCCCAGCATGGAAGACTTACTGCAACAGGGAATGCCTGAGCCAGATGAAACGATGAGACCCAATCTCAAGACCTTTCAGAAAATGTTGGAAAGGGGAAGCCACATCGCTGCCGGGAACAAATAATCCCTTTCGGACAATAAAATGGATCCCAAAGAGCAGTTAGTACAAAGGTTTCGTGACTACCTCGAAGCGGTGGAAGAACCACAGGATGACGACACCGAGCTGGAAACTCCCGATCTTTACAGCTTGTTTTCCGAACTTGCCGCACTGAAAACCGAGGTGCGCCTGGAATCTCGCCAGGTAAAGAGCAGCCTGGAACTGTTCCGAGAGCTGCTGGACGAACTGCAAGGTCACAAGCGCCACTTGGAATCGGAGTTGGAGCGCGACCGGCGGGACCTACAACAGGCCCACATCCAGGCGCAGCGGGATCTGTTGATTGGCATCATCGAGCTGCGCGACCGGATCGAGGCCGGTCTGCGTGGCGCCAGCCGATACCGGCCTGGGCTGCTGGTCCGTGCGGACCGGCGCAATACGCGGTTTTTGAACAGCCTGAGCGAGGGCCAGGAGATCACCCTACGCCGACTGGACGGTCTACTGAATCAGCATCGGGTCCAAGCCATTGAGACCATAGGATCGACTCTAGATCCCCAGTGCATGCGGGTGCATTCCGTCCAGCATCAACCACAATACGAAAATGGCCAGGTAGTCGAAGAGATATCTAAAGGCTATCGACGAGGCGAAGACATCTTGAGAGTCGCCGAGGTCATCGTTAACAAGATTGAAGGATAATATAGACGTGACAGAAACTATCATTGGTATCGATCTGGGCACCACCAATTCAGAGGTTGCCGTCGTGCGGGAAGGTCAGGCCCAGGTGTTGGAGATCCAGACCGGTAACAAACTGCTACCTTCGGTGGTTGGTTTCTCGGAAGACGGCACCCTGCTGGTGGGCGAACCCGCCCGTAATCAGTACGCACTATATCCGCAGCGCACCATTCGTTCGGTCAAGCGCCTGATGGGCGAGGACAGCCATATCACCCTCGGCGAACAACAATATACCCCCCAGGAAATCTCCGCCATTATTCTCAGGCACTTGAAGTCAATCGCCGAACAACATCTAGGCGAGGAGATACATAAGGCGGTGATCACGGTTCCGGCCTACTTTTCCGATGCCCAACGCCAAGCCACTCGCGAGGCCGGCACCATCGCCGGTCTTGAAGTCGTGCGGATCATCAATGAACCCACCGCGGCCTCACTAGCCTTTGACAGCGAATATCCAGATCAGAAAGTCGCGCTGGTGTATGACCTGGGCGGAGGCACCTTCGATGTCTCCGTGGTGCGCATGGAAAGGGATGTGGTCGAGGTACTGGCCAGTCATGGTAACAACAAACTCGGCGGTGACGACTTCGATCAGAAGATCATCGAGCATATCGAAGCTCATATCAAAGAAACTCATCAACTCGACCCGATAAGTTCGCCACAAACCATGGCCCGCATCACTCAGGCTGCGGAAGCGGCCAAGATCGCGCTTTCCGATCAACCTTATGTACAGATCGAGGAGGAATATCTACTGGAGAAAGACGGTGTTCCCGTACATCTATCACTGGAACTTGCGCGCCATGACTACGAAGAAATGATTGCGGATTATGTCGATGAGACCTTACGCGCGATCCATACCGCCCTGGAAGGGGCGCGCATGACGGTCAGTGATCTGAACGAGGTATTACTGGTCGGAGGCTCAACGCGCACACCGGTCATCGCCCGGCGCTTGGAAGAAGAACTGCGACTGCAGCCACGCAGCGAGATCGATCCGGATCTGTGCGTCGCCTCGGGCGCGGCCATCCAGGCCGCAATGATTGCCGGGGAGAAGGTAGGCAACGTCCTGGTGGACATCACCCCCTACACCTTCGGCACCAGCGCCATGGCTAAATACAAAGGGGAATTATATCCCTATACCTTCGTTCCCTTGATCAAGAAAAACACCCCTATCCCCGTCACCAAGACTGAGGTCTTCTATACCATTTTCGACGGTCAGGATAAGGTAGAAGTCAACGTCTATCAGGGCGAGGATAGTGACGCCCTCAACAATACCAAGATCGGCCGTTTCATGATCGAAGGGCTCTCGGACGTTCCCCAAGGAAATCCGCTCCTGAGCACCTTCAGCCTGGATCTGAACGGCATTCTGCATGTCACCTCCCAGGAAAAAAACACCGGTCTGGAAAACAGTATCCGCATCGATAATGCCATCTCGCGTTTCGAGAACGAAGAGATGGCGGAGGCTACGGACAGAGTGCAGAATCTGTTTGGCGAACCGGATACCCAGGATGACAAGCGGCGAGAGAATACCCGGGCCCAGGCCCTCATCGAAAAGGCGCAGCGGCTCATGGAAAAGGCCAGTGACGACGACCGGGAAGACATGGTGGATCTGATCGAAACCATCAACGATGCCCTGCAAGCAGATGACGACGAATCACTGGAGGAGGCCATAGATCAGCTGAGCGATGTGATCTTTTATCTCGAGGCTTAAGCCCGAATGTTTCATAAATCACACACGCCCTCGCTTGATCCTTGTTTCCACAAGATTATTGCTCAGTCGGCCGTAATCGTGGATACGCCACTCCTTCGCACAAATTCCTTGTGGAAACAAATTTCTACGCAATCATCGCGCAAATTCATGAAATATTCGGGCTAGGGTAAATCCGTGCAACGCTGTCCCAACTGCCGCGCCCGCTACCGGGACGGCGAGATCTGCCCCCGCTGCGGGATGGAGCTATCTCGTTTACTGCAGATAGAAAACCGGCTCCGGACATTGGAGCAAATCGCGGTGCGTAGCCTCCTTGTGAAAGACTTTTATCTGGCGGAGATAATTCTTCGGCGTGCCTTGAAACTCCAGGCAACCCCTATGGTTCATAGTCTTTTAAAATTCACTAGACAGCAAAAGCGACGGCGCCTGAAGGGAAAGTTATCTACCCATTACGGATGACTTTTTTTAGTGATTATAAGTACCGATTTCCCCGCAGGAGTGATGA
>JAAEPA010000246.1 GCA_024222475.1 Gammaproteobacteria bacterium
CCGCGGTTTCATGAAGGTCCAGGTCAAAGGCACGAAGAACCCGCAATCCATCCCTTAGATATTGGAAAGCAAGTCTCGCCGTGGGAAGCACTACCTGAGGAATCTCCTGATAGATTCGATCATTCAGATTCAGCGTCCTCGGCTCCAGTTCTGTTAAATAGGGATCCCGCGTCCAGACGAGTTGCGAGAGGATAACATTATGACGCTGTTCACGATAATCTTTGGCCATGTCCCGTATATCATCCAGTAACTGACAGCCCAGACCGAATTTCAGCAGAGCTTCTTTCAAGTTTCGAAGTTTGACAAGATCTACCTCTTCCTCAATGGCCTCCGGTCCCAGGAAAGGAACATTGAACAACAGTCCTGTTTTTAGTGTATGAATGGTCGAAAGAACAACTCCTGGCCGGGGTCTATGGGTGATACCCCCTTCTTCCGACGCCTCCTGCGCCGCGCTGGGCAGTAAAACCTGCAGAGAACGTTCGGCTATCACTTGGGACTGGGCTAAGGAAAGGTCGCTCGATTGCACCGCATCATCCAGTAATTTCTTCAATACACGATCGGCGGTCATAATGGAAACCACCTGCCGCATGACATGCGATGATCCACACATCCTAAGCGGGATTGTCACTTTATCTTCCTGATCCAGCAGATTATCCGCACTGGTGACCCAAATCCGGAAAAGGTGGTTAAGTTTCCCATATAACATCCGACGCTCTCGCTTGATATCCAGTAACTGATACATGGATTGAAACAACGTGGAGAAAATATTCTTCCTTAAGGAATAAAAGGATTCAGGGATGGCATCCATTTCGACGCGGTATTCAGCCGGCGTGTAGTCCGGAGACTGGATCACCTCATGTGCTTGGTCGTATACCGCTTTAATACAGGTTTTCTGTTCCTTAAAAGCCTGGCTAAGCATTTTCCCGGTGCCCCATAAATCAATACAACCCATGCGAGCAGCTGTTGAGTAGCTTTCTCTGTCATTCATCTTCTCTCCTCTTCTCGTTTCTTTGCTTCTACCAGCAATCTACATTGAATCAGAGAGGACAGCTAATCAAAATTTCTTAACCCATCTTTCCCGGTTCTGGGGTAAAAACATCTTTTTTCGAGGGGGTGAGACCTGTTTCGCCCTTTATTTTCAGGGGTGAGTTTTTCAAAACAGGCTGTGGGGCAGACCTACCCCATTGACGAACCGCTTACCTATGCGAAAATCACTTCATGTACTTGAAGTGTCATAAGCGATGTAAGGACGGCAAGGAGCATCGCTACTGGAGTATTGTCGAGAGTATTCGTACGCGCAGGGGAGTCATGAAGCGACAGGCGCTCTATCTGGGTGAGATCAATGACGCCCAACGGGCGCAGTGGTGTTCGGCATTGGATGTGTTCGACAACTCCAGCAACTCTGTTCGCCAGATGAGTTTATTTCCGGAGGACCGGACTCCGCCTTCGGAAGTAACCCATGCGATACAAATCCGCCTTAACCAGATGATATTGCGTCGTCCCCGGCAATGGGGCGGCTGCTGGCTGGCGATGGAGCTGTGGAATCAACTCGGACTCGATGCGTTCTGGAGGCGTCGTTTGCCGACCAGCTCCAAGGGTACCGACTGGCTCCATGTGCTCAAGACCCTGGTCAGCTATCGCCTGCTTGATCCGGGGAGTGAATGGCGGTTACATCGGGACTGGTTCAAGACCAGCGCCATGGGTGATCTTCTCGGCGAAGACGATTCGGTGGCCGCCAAGAATACTCTTTACCGCTGCCTCGACAAGTTGTGTGAGCATAAACAGGATCTGTTCTGCTTTCTGAAAGAGCGATGGAGCCAGCTTTTCGGCATATCGTACGACGTGCTGCTCTACGACCTGACCAGTACCTATTTTGAATGCGACCCGCCGGAAAAGGCCGAGGGCCTGCGCCGGTTCGGCTACAGCCGGGATAAGCGTCCGGACTGTGTACAGGTAGTCATTGCGCTGATCGTTACACCCGATGGTTTTCCGGTGGCCTATGAAGTGATGCCAGGCAACACATCGGACAAGACCACCTTGCCGGAGTTCCTGCGCAAGATCGAAGCGCAATACGGCGCCATGAACCGACTATGGATTATGGATCGCGGCATTCCAACCGAGGGTACTCTTGAGCAAATGCGCACGGAGGGCGCTTCTTACCTGGTGGGCACTCCCCGCGGACGGCTCAGCAAACTCGAGAGTCAGCTCTCTACCCAGTCCTGGAACAAGGTCCAAAGCCAGGTCGAAGTCAAGCTTGCCCGTGACCGCGAGGATCTCTATGTACTCACCCGCAGCGGCGGACGTCGAGATAAAGAGCAATCCATGCGTCGTCGTCGACTTAATAAGCTATGGAAAAGACTCCATCAGATCCGAAGGATGAAAACGCTCAAACGGGATGCCTTGCTGCTCAAACTCGGCGCTGCCAAAAAGGAAGCCGGCAAAGCCTGGGGACTGGTGAATATCAGGCTTCCAGAACCTCGCCAACCCGTCACACCCGAGAGTTTCACCTTCGGTCTCAATCGTGAAAAACTCCGACGGGTTCGTCGCGCAGAAGGAACCTATCTGCTACGCACCAACCTCACTGAAGGCAAACCCGATGAGCTTTGGAAGCAATACATCATTTTAACCGAAATCGAACAGGCCTTCAAAGAAATCAAGCAGGATCTGAGTATCCGCCCGATCTACCATCAAAAAGATGAGCGGATCGAAGCGCACATCTTCGTGAGCTTCCTGAGCTACTGTCTGCAAGTGACTCTCAAGCACAAAGCCAGGAGTAAAGCGCCCGGCTTGACTCCGCGCGCCATAGTGGAAAAGTTTAAAGCCATGCAAATGATAGATGTTCATCTGCCGACCACTGATGGACGGCAACTTATCCTGCCGCGCTACACCCAACCGGAAAAAGATATTCAACTGCTTTTGTGTCAGCTCAACCTGACCTTGCCGAAGCAACCGTCTCCCCGAATAGAAGAGCTGAAGACAAAATGTGGGGCAGACCTTTGAGCGAAAATATAAGAAAAATGACGTTTTTACCCCAGAACGGGGAAAGATGGGTTAAAAGCGCTAACGATGTCCAACAAAGACTAGGACAGGTGGAAGATATGCTAACGAGTAATAACTTCCCTATATGTGAAGATAGTGAGGTTTTCCTCAGAAGATTATTCGAAATTAATTCGAAGGATTTTTTTGATAAGGATGCCCACATCCATCCTGTCACTACGATTTGTCGTGGAGAAAATCCGGAGGACGGATATAAAATAAACCTGAGCCCTGATTCTGCCCGTCCCGGATATAGGCCGGATACAATGAGTGCTAATAGCATCTTAGCGCGACTTCTGGATGCCGATTTACGGTTGCATTTTGCCGATCCATTCGTGAATGAACTTCCTAAGTATGTTGAATATCCTGGAACAGCTAATCCTGAGTTCACACGTAAGGC
>JAAEPA010000247.1 GCA_024222475.1 Gammaproteobacteria bacterium
CATTGGGGGCAAGAACTCAACAGCTTCATCCTGTACCAATATCATCAGCAGCATGTCACCCAACCGCTCTTATTGGAGTACCTGCACGATCTGGGCGTGGACATTTCCAGTGGACAGCTGAGTAATTTACTCACGCTGAAACTGGATGAATTTCACGAGGAAAAGGCTGACATTCTGACCGTTGGTCTGGCGGTATCCCAAGTCTTGCACACCGACGATACCGGCGCCCGTCATGCCGGCAAGCAGGGTTACTGCACGCATATCGGTAATGAGTTGTTTGCCTGGTTTTCAAGCACGGAATCGAAGAGTCGAATCAACTTTCTGGGGTGCTTGAGTCAAGGTGTTGAACGCCGCTATGTTCTCAACGCGGGTGCGTTAGAGTACTTGGCCCAACAAAAACTACCCAAACCCCTTCAGGCTGCCCTGAGCAATCAGCTTGTCGATATCGATAAACAGAAAGACTGGGACCAATGGTTGACAGCACAAGGCATCAAGCGTTCACGTCATCGA
>JAAEPA010000248.1 GCA_024222475.1 Gammaproteobacteria bacterium
AACGCCTTCTTCAAGTTGATGGAGATGCGTTACAATCGCAAGTCGACCATCATTACAACGAACTTGTTATGCGCTGCAGCGCATAACAAGTTCGTAGTGATGACCGTGGATTTGCGGCTGTAGCGCATTTCCATGAGCTTGAAAAAGGCGTTGGCCTGTTCGGGCTTGATGGACAAGTATCCCAATTCATCGAGGACCAATAAATCATAATTAGCCAGCCGGTTGAGTAAGCGGGAAGTGGTGCGGTCTGCAAGAGAGGCATAGAGCTCGTCGAGCAGATCCTGTGCGTTGTAGAAGCGGGCACGCGAGCCGTTGAGGGCCGCTTTTCTGGCCAGGCTGATCGCCAGCCCGGTTTTCCCGGTGCCGGGAGGGCCGATAAGCACCAGGTTCTGGGCTCGTTTGATGAACTCAAGGCCGGCCAGGGAACGGATTTGGGAAGCATTGACCCCGGGCTGGCGTTTGAAGGGAAAGGTTTCCAAGGTCCAATCCCAGGGAAGCCGGGCCTGTTTGATCCGGTAGGCCAGGCTCTTCTCCTGGCGATAACGGGCCTCCTCGGAGAGGAGGTGCCACAAAATCTCCTCAAAAGAGTGCCCTTGGGCGATCCCGGCATCGAGAACGGCCTGGAGTGCGTTGGCCATCCCGGTGAATTTGAGGTCTTCCAAGAGTTGGGTGATCTTTAATCGCATGACCATTCACCTCCCTGATCAAGTTGGAAAAAATCGCCGGCGACGCGTTCGAGAATCAGGTTCTCCAAACGGTTGAGATCGAAGAGGCAATAATGAAGGGCATGTTGGACCGCGGCCAGAAAGGCATCGGCTGGGTAACTCCGTTTGAGATTGAGTAGACGCCGGAACTGGGCCATGCCTCGTCCCCGGACACGTTTCTTGAGCTCGCGGATATAGAGGTCGAGGTCGGGATGGTAAGCTGTGAGCTTGCGTTCCTGCTCACAGGCGGTGTTTTCCGGCTTGCGAAAAAGGGGGGGATGATGGCCCGGGGCGGTGATGCGGCCGTCCCGTTGGTCGATGAGCCGGGGATGATCGGCAACTCGCCGTCCGCCATGATAGATCACCACACGGTCGAGGTGCTTGTTTATACATAGGCGGCGCTACAGCCGGCATGGGTTGGAGAAAAGGTTTCTCCATGACCCACGCGGCTTGGGGGCTCATTGCGATGCTTCTTTTCTCCTTGGCATTGGCCACCTCGACACACCACTTGGCGGCCTGTTCGTTCAGGTCGCTCCAACTCTGGAAGGTTCTGCCCGCCAGAAAGTTGGTCTCCGAGTAGTAGAAGAGCCTTTCCACCAGTGGCTTCCTGTTTGGGTCCCCGATTGTGTGCGCGAAAAATGCGCATCCGTAACAACGGGCGAATGCCTCCATTTCCGGGGCAATCACAGCATCGGCCCCGCTTCCGGATGCCAGGACTACGCAGGTATTGTCGATGACACACCGGCTACAGGCTCCCTCCATGAAGGAGATCGCCTGATTAAGATAGCACTTGGCCTCGAACCTGGTGAACCTCGGATAATATTGAATGAAACACTTACGGCTATAGGCCAAGACCAGGCCCGCACATTGCGGTGACGGTTTTTTCGCCGATCCGGACCCGATGGGGAGAGGTATCATGCTGCATTTCCTCCCCTGGCCCAAAGGTATACTTGCCGGCTCTTGGCTTGGGGGGCCTAAGGTGAGCCTCGCGGACCACTTTGGTCAACGTGCTGTAGGCCATTGGCCGTGCATACTGCTGTTCCATCAGTTCCTGGACACGAACCACGTTGCCCTTGCAGTTTTGGAACAATTGACGAATCAACTCCAGATCTTTGTCTGGCTTTTCCGGTTTCCGTTTTTCGGTCTGTACCCCTTTGCGCAACACTCGTCCCACTGTCTTGCGAGAGACATTCAGTTTCCGACTGATCTCCCGCTTGAACATTCCCTGGGCATACATTTCCACAATCGCGATTTGAATCGGTTCCGGGATCATGACAACTCCTATCTACGCTGTTTTTTAATTGGCGCCATTGGGTATCCACATGATCGAAGGCTTCCAGAAGATCTTCACGGTCCGCCAGTGCTCCGGCCGTGGCCAGTGCATCCGTGCGTTCCCGCAATCCCCGAATCTTTTTCACCAGGGCCTGCAGGTCAGCAAGCAGAAGCTCCTCGGGGCCTTCCACAAGCTTTTTGGCCTTTTGTTCCTTTTGCCTGTATCGAGACGCCTTCACAAAAAGATGGGGGTCGCCAATCATGCGATCCCTGACTTTCTTGGGCGAGCTCTGATAACAATGGAGAAAGAAATCCAGGTCCCGGCTACTCAGTGGCTCGTCGGTCAATGCCGCGAGTAAACTGAGCGCATGTTCTGAATTGGCGCGCGCCAAAGGAGCCAGCACCCGATTGGCCACCCATGAGCCGATCTGCCCTTGCTTCACGGCTTCCAAAACCGGTTCCGGTAAATCCGTCACCAAGGCCAGGCGTCGGCTTACCCAGCTCGGATCCTTTCCCAGGGCCCGTGCCACTTCCTGCCGGCTCTTTTGGTGCTCACAGATCAATTGCCGGATGATCTCCGCTTCTTCCAGCGGTTCCCATTGTCTTCCCTGATTTCTCCCCAGCATCATCAAAAGACCATTGGCCAGATCGCATCTCATCCATTCCACCCATACTGTATCCTTGCCGCAGTAGCGCAAGGCTTCTACCCGCAGGTGCCCATCCAGAAGGAAGAGCTTCTCCCCGATTCTGACGGCCAGCACCGGTGTGCTCTGACCGTACGCCTCGATGGAGCGGATCAGACGCAGCAACGCCTTTCGGTTCTTCAACCGGCTTGGTGCCAACGGCATTTCCAGTTGGTGAAATTCCACTTCGATCAGGTTTCTTCCCAGTTCTTCCATAACCCAATCAGTCTAGCCATTTAGGTTTCCCATGCCGATAACGTCCTCTTTTGCAATCAATGCTTCATTTGGGCTCAACTCATGTCTCCCATGGGCTCGCGCGATTCACACGTCCTCTTTTGCAATCCGGGCTTAATCTCTCTTATCCATTGGCTCCCAACTGTTTTCACGATTCACACGTCCTCTTTTGCAATCACGTCCTCACTGATCCAAATAGGGCTCTTTCCGTTGTCTCCCAATGGGTTTTCCCCCGCCACACGTCCTCTTTTGCAATCAGCTCATTTCTATCGAGCACGCTCTGGCCCTTGTCTCCCATCCGGTTTCCTCTCGGCATACGTCCTCCCACCAGTTCCCTTACCTGGTACTTTTTCCCAGCCAGTTCCATGAGCTGCCAATCCGTGTCCGAGCTGTCCCTTACTCCTGCCGTCTCTCTTTCCGGAACGCTTTTCACAGAGCGTCGCTTATTACGCTCTCTTTGTTGCAGCCGGTTTCGTTCTACATATTCCGGGTTTTTCTCACGATATAATCGGCTGTAGCCCGGATTCTTCTCGGCCCAGTTTTCCCGCGCAGCTACATCGTTAGCGCGATAGTCTTTGTCCGTTCGTCGTTTTTCCCGCTGCCATTTATTTTTCCTTTTTTGCTGACACTCGGGTTTCGAGCAATATTTCTGGTCTTTTCTTTGTGTCCGTGGGATGAATTGCTCGGGACACCCCTCGGCCTTGCAACGCCTTTTTCGAATCATGCTTCTCCCCTCCTGGGGAAAACCATGAAGTTTCTTTGACTACAAGCCTGAACGCCACAACTTTCTTTGGGGATGGGTCCCTTTTCTTTAGCACATGCCTTTTTCCGAATCCGGTGGATCCCTTTTCCTTAGCACAGTTGGGTCCTTTTTCTGTAGTGTCAAGGCCCCCGAAAGGCATCATGAAGATGTGCCTCCAATTCGGCGATGTATTCGAGCATGGGACTCTCCCAGTCAATTTCCCCGGCAAGACGCTTGAGCACCCGACGTATATGAAGAAGCGATATGATCAGGGGCGGACAAGAAGGTGGTTTGATGTTGGACATGGCAAAAAAAGAGAGAAGAAAAACAACAGGGAAGAGACTCCTCATCAGGAACCTCCGCTGGACAAAGCCGATACTGTCAGCAGGAGCCAAATGATCCAGGGATTGGGAGAAGGCATGGGAAACAGCATATTTTTCCAAAAAGGAAGGGGATGATACCTGCGTAAAATGCATTTGTCAAGTGAATTATATTGACGACAAGAAAAACTCATGGACGACTTAATCTGCGTTCGGTATAATAAGGGTGCAATTTTAATAAAACTTTAATGCCTGTTGCCGATGATTGCTCTCGACCAAATTCGGGCAAAAGTAAAATCCCTTGTTACCCACAAAGGGCCGAAGACCATTGCTGGCTTGGGCGAAGCACTTGGAAGCCCCAAAGAAGCAAGCCGGCAGGCAAAATCCGATAAAGTAGCCCACACCATCAAGAGCATTGCAAACGCGTTCCGGAAACTCCGGACGATCGCCCAATACCTTGATGTTCCTTTGGAATTCCTGATCTTGAATGAGGAGGTATACCGGAAATTGTGGGAACGAGGCAAAGCCGGGCATTCTCTTGCTTCCAAAGAAGACCAACAGCTTTACCAATTGATTTTAGCCTTAAAAGAACATGATCGGCGGATCATGGAACCATTACTGGAGAGACTCATTGGGGCTGAATTGTCCACAAGCAGGGATACATTGGAAAACACCCACTAACTTTCTGAGCGGTCTCGCACCCTCCCGAGCAAATCAACTCAATTGCAGAGCTTCCAGCATCTCCCGAAACACCTCTTCCATAAATATTTGGACATCCTGGAGCAGCATCACTTCCTGTTCGTCA
>JAAEPA010000249.1 GCA_024222475.1 Gammaproteobacteria bacterium
GTCCTCGATTGCGCTGATTTCATCATTCCCCTCGGTTGTCTCTTTCCAGGGGGATCATCTTAATCAGCTTGAGCTCAACCGGTCACGCACGCTTGCCGGAACTACACGCAGCACTGGTAAAACGGCTATCACCGGTCGCCTGGCGGCACATCAATCTGTTTGGCCGATACGAATTTTACGGGGATCTTTCTATACCCGGTCTTGATGAAATCATTCGCACCATACGGTTTACGTGAAAGAAACGATAGCTATCAAATTCCTACTGGTACTTTTGGAGGCGTTTCACATAAAACCCCTATATGATTTCTTTAGATTTCAACCTAGATCACTTGCAGGATCTGGGTTCAACATGTTCTCGATATTTCATCTCTTCAAAAGCCCCGAGTACCCTTCATGGTGCTAGACGTTCTATTTCCCAAAGGCCGTTCGATTTGCGAGTATAACGAAACCGATCATGTAGTCGGTTAGGCTGTCCCTGCCAGAATTCAAATTGGATGGGTCTGATACGATACCCCCCCCAGAATGAAGGAAGTGGTATCTCCGCTTGGGCAAATTTTTGTTTTATCTCTTTGTATTTCATTTCCAGCATCACTCGTGAGGACACAATGCTGCTCTGTTTGGATACCCATGCACCAAGTTGGCTTCCTCTTGGCCGTTTTATGAAGTATTTGAGGGCCTCCGTTGTGGATATCTTTTCGGCATTTCCCTCGATAATCAATTGGCGAACTAATGCCAACCAGGGAAAAAGTACTGAAACGCTGGAATTATCGGCGATCTGTCGGGCTTTAGTGCTTTCGAGATTAGTAAAAAACACAAAGCCATCTCGATCGAAATACTTCAACAATACCGTTCGCACGGTAGGATGAGCATTCTTAGACGCGGTTGCCAGGCTCATGGCATTGGGATCGGTAATGTCTGAATCACATGCCTGATTAAACCAGAGTTCAAATTGATCGAACGGGTCTTTGCGCAAGCCCACACGCCGCAGACTACCTTGATGGTATTCCCTACGTAAGTTACCGATATCCATGAGTAATGATTTTTTATTATCTTCTCGAAATGGGGTTGATCAAGCTGTATGCTAATTGGTCCTGCCGAATTAATAAGGAATGCGAACGACACACCTCCCTAACTGGCGCCGCTTGATAGACGCGACAGCGATAGCTACTAAATGAGACTCTCTCAACACCATGCCGATAGTGGGGCAGAACCGCATCCTTCGAGGTGTTACCACGGATAGATTGAGAACTCAGAGGCGAGGGAGAATGAACTGGAGCGGGTGAAGGGAATCGAACCCTCGTCATCAGCTTGGGAAGCTGAGGTTCTACCATTGAACAACACCCGCCGCTAAATATTGGTATTTTATGCTTTTCGCAAATGGTGTCAAAATATTTTTATAATCGTACCCCCATATTAGATTATCTCATCGAGGATTACCAAAGCGCATTCGCGATGAGTAGATAATGGTGTAAAATAGGCTTTTCGCAACGCAGTTGATCTCTACCATGATGGAAATCACGCTCAACGGTAGTCTCAAACAAGTCCCGGATGGCACCACTGCGACACGATTGATCGAGATCCTTCAGTTGACCGGCAAACGGCTGGCGATTGAGATCAACGAGGAGATCGTGCCGCGCAGCACCTATGGGGAACACAAGCTGAATTCCGGTGACCAAGTGGAAATCGTACATGCCATTGGCGGTGGTTGAGTCGAGCACATACAACCTAGATCCCGTAGGTGATCGTGCTTATATAGTGTAATATATTGATTCGTAGAGTGAATTTGAGACCGAGTGGAATCCTTGTTGTGATTCCCGGGGGAACAAATATCTCTATACGGGGCAATAGGTTGTGCTATGTGAGTGCGATCACTTGCAGGATCTAGGTACAACTAATATTCATGAATGCCATGCCCACGCTTCCCTTAAAACGAACCGAATCCAACATAGATGACCCGCTAATGGTGGCTGGAGCCGAGTACCGTTCACGCCTCTTGGTGGGTACCGGCAAATATAAAGACCTTACGGAAACCAAGGCGGCTATAGAGGCCAGCGGCGCACAAATTGTCACGGTAGCGATTCGCCGCACCAACATCGGCCAGGATCCGAATAAACCGAATCTGTTGGAATTTATCACTCCGCAGCAATATACTATTTTGCCGAACACCGCCGGGTGCTACACCGCTAAGGAAGCCGTTCGTACTTGCCGCCTGGCTCGGGAGCTGCTTGATGGCCACAAGCTGATCAAGCTAGAAGTCCTGGGTGATGAAAAGACCCTGTTTCCTGATATCACCGAAACCCTTAAAGCCACTGAGGAGTTAGTCAAGGATGGTTTTGACATCATGGTATATACCAACGATGATCCCATCATTGCCAAACGTTTGGAGGATATGGGTTGCATTTCGGTAATGCCATTGGCTGCCCCCATAGGTTCGGGGTTGGGAATTCGTAATCCTTACAACATCCTTGAGATCATCGAAAATGCCAAGGTGCCAATTATTGTAGATGCGGGTGTAGGCACGGCCTCTGATGCCGCTATTGCCATGGAGCTGGGATGCGACGGGGTGTTGATGAATACCGCTATCGCTGCGGCAAAGCACCCCATACTGATGGCATCGGCGATGAAAAAGGCCATAGAGGCCGGCCGAGAGGCCTATTTGGCGGGACGCATGCCGCGCAAGCGTTATGCCTCTGCCTCGTCACCGCTTGATGGCTCCTTTCTGTGATAATTGTAATTTGAGAATCGTAGGGTAGGGCACATTCACAATAGCTGAATACACGCTCTGAAGTGCGAAGAGACATGCAATCGATTCGCAACTTCGTCCGTCGCGGAGGCCGAATAACTAAAGGCCAGAAAAGCGCTCTGGATAGGTTCTGGGCCCGGTACGGCATAGAGATCTCGGTGGGGGGCTCACTAAACCTCAAGCAAATCTTCGGGCGTGAATCACCTGTTTGGCTGGAAATCGGCTTTGGTGACGGTGAGGCGCTTGTTTCTATGGCCCGACGCCATCCAGAGATCGATTTCCTGGGTATCGAGGTTCACCGTCCTGGGATCGGCCATCTTCTGGCGCGTCTGGTCGAAGCAGAGTTATCCAATATCCGGATCATCAATGACGATGCCGTACAGATACTGAAATACAGCATAGCTGCATCAAGCCTGGACCGTATATTGCTTTTTTTTCCGGATCCTTGGCCGAAAAGACGCCACCACAAACGACGAATCGTACAAGCTGAGTTCCTGTCCCTGCTTCACCTTGCCCTCAAGGTCAGTGGCGTTTTTCATATGGCCACGGACTGGAAAGATTATGCCCTGCAGTCACTCAAAGTCATGACTTCCAGCGATGGGTTTGTAAACATAGCCGGAGATCAGTATTTTATCGAGCGACCGGATTACCGACCTCAGACAAAGTTCGAACGCCGGGGCATACGTCTGGGCCACGGGGTTTGGGATCTGAAGTTTCAGCGGCGTTGAATGATCCTCGATTGGGGGCCTGCCTCAATCTGCATCTTCCATTGAAATTATGCCAATAGAACGGGATGATCGCGTGAAAATGAGGTCTTGCTAAAAAGTTTTGCTACGCAGACCTGATTTCTGCCCAGGCATTCAGTAGAATGTAACTAATTAGAGTTACCAATAAATCTCACCAGCCGAGAACTGTAGATAAGGGAAAATGTCATGTCCCAGAAATATCCTATTATTGTGGTCACGGGTTCATCGGGTGCAGGAACCTCCACAGTAAAAAATGCCTTTGAGCATATCTTCATCCGCGAAGGGATTAACCCTGTGGTTATCGAGGGTGACAGCTTTCATCGCTATAATCGTGCTCAAATGCGTGAAGAGCTGGTAAAGGTTGAGGCCGAAGGCGGCATCCTGAGCCATTTCGGAGCGGCGGCCAATCTGTTTGATGAGTTGGAGACGCTGTTTAGAAACTACGGTGAGAAGGGTAGAGCTAAACGGCGGCTTTATCTGCATAGCGAAGAAGAGGCCGCACCTTATGATGGCCTGAAACCAGGAGAATTCACGCCTTGGGAAGATATCCCCGAGAATACCGATTTACTATTCTATGAGGGATTGCACGGCGTAGTGAAAACTGAAGATGTCGACGTCTCTCGATACGTTGATCTCAAGGTGGGAGTGGTGCCTATTGTCAATCTGGAATGGATTCAAAAGATCCACCGGGATAATGCCGAACGCGGTTATTCGGAAGAGGCCATCGTCGATACTATAATGCGGCGAATGCACGACTATGTCCACTATTTGACACCGCAATTCTCCTTGACCGATATCAACTTTCAACGGGTGCCTACGGTAGACACATCTAACCCGTTCATCGCTCGTGATATCCCTACGGCAGACGAAAGTTTTGTCATCATACGTTTTCGTGATACCGTTAAATTTGGTGTAGATTTTCCGTACTTGTTGAATATGCTCAAGGATTCCTTCATGTCTCGACGCAATACTATCGTCGTTCCTGGGGGGAAAATGGGTTTCGCAATGGAAATCATACTGACACCGATTATTGCTGATATGTTAGCCAATTCCAGGAGAGCCAAAGCCGAGGAGTAAGGTGGATCAGGCGTCAGGCGCGCAGATCTTCTCAAGCCTGGCCTCTATCCAGTGCTTTACTTCCTTATTGATCTGTGCCGGTGATTTACCATCGGGTTCTACAGCCGGCCCGATAGACACGGTGATGGTGCCGGGGTGTTTTACGAACTGCCTACGCCGCCAAAAAAGACCTGCATTGTGGGCCACTGGAATCACGGGAACCTGGATCTTGCTGGCGATGATCGCCCCCCCAAGTTTGTAGCGTTTTTTCTTTCCGGGCGCCACCCTCGTGCCTTCCGGAAATATCATGATCCAGCGCCCATTTTCCAGTCGCTGGCGCGCTTGGCGAATGAGTTGCTCAATTGCCCTTTGAGTGGAGTTCCTGTTGATAGCGATCGGCTGTGTCGCAGCCAATCCCCAACCAAAAAAGGGTATCCACAGTAGTTCGCGCTTAACTACCCAGGACATGGAGGGGAAAAATTTTTTCAGTGCCAAGGTCTCCCAAGTGGATTGGTGATTGGACATCACGACGCTGGGCCGATCAGGTAGGTTTTCCAGACCCTCCACACGATAATGAAGTTTACAAACCAACGCCAACCACCAGAGATTCACATCGGACCAATTGGTTATTATGCTGTGCCTTTTCCTGAAAGGCAGGGCGTAGGCCATGATACCGAATAAAGCATAGATAATGGTCGAGAGGAAAAAGCCAACATAGAATGCGCCTGAACGCAAATAAAGCATCATTTTTCGAGGTTTCAACAGCTTCCTAGGAAGCAATAGTTTTAGTTTATTGGTTGGTTTTTTGTGTCACCGATCAAGACATCAACCACTGCGGCAAGATCATCAAAGACGGGAACTCCGTCGGGTAACTTGCCCGCCATCAAAGTGCGGTGGCCCTTACCGGTAAGCACTAGATAGGGTCTTGCGCCGGCTCGACTTGCCGCCTGAATATCTCTCAGAGAATCACCCACCGCCGGGACATCTTGAATTCCCATCGGCAGTCGCCGGGTAATTTGCTTGAATAATCCAGCCTTGGGTTTACGACATTTGCATTTGTCATCGGGTCCATGAGGACAGAAAAATACGCCATCAATACGTCCTCCATACCGCTCCAACATAGCACACATCTTTTGGTGCATATTGTTAAAGGTCTGTAGATCGAATAAGCCCCTTGCGATACCTGATTGATTGGTCGCGACAACTACTCGATAATCGGCTTTGTTCAATCTTGCGATCGCCTCTAAACTGCCGGGAATCGGGATCCATTCCTTGGGCGATTTGATGTAATTGTCCGAGTCCTTGTTTATAACACCGTCCCGATCAAGAATAATCAATTTCATTGTTCTAAACCACTCTCTCGTTCGTCCCTGATAAACATCCCTGATTTTGCCCTGCTCGTTCACAGGTTGCCGTTTCGTCTATTCGCTCTCAGTGATAGCTTGGCTACATTCTATTCCTATGCCAGACTCAGGTTCTGCGTCGGAATTCAATATTTTGACTGTCGCCTGTTTGAAAATCGTCCAACCTTGTAACCAGGTCTCATTTCTGTACTCGATCGTCCCCCCGAAGGAGATTAGTTTTGCAACCGCGACAGATCTGCGGTGCGTAAAAATAGTTGACTAAGCTGGTTCAGCAAGGCGATGCGGTTTGACCTCAGTTGCTCATCATCAACCATTACCATGACCTCATCAAAGAACTGATCTACCGGCTCACGCAGCTCTGCCAATTTCAACAATCCCGGTTCATATTTTCCTTGCTCAAACAACGGTATGACATCAGTAGTCATTGCAGTCAGTCGTTGGTAGAGTGTCTTCTCAGCCTGCTCCAACAGTAACCGTTCCTCCACCACTGAGGATATCTGGCCATCGGCCTTTCTTAAGATGTTGCGAATACGTTTATTGGTCAGAGATAGGCTCGCCGCTTCGGGTAAATTGCGAAATTTCACTACCGCGCGAATACGTCGATGAAAATCCATAGGTCGTCCCGGTCGACCGACCAGCACAGCCTCGAATACATCCACGCTAACACCGTGATCCAGGTAATATGACCTTAGCCGGTCCATGTTAAAATCGAATACCTGAGATTCGGTCTTGTGAGCCGTCAATTCAGCAGGAAAAGCATCGGCAACCTTGCTCAAGAGGCTCTTCAGGTCCAGTTCCAGCTCCCCCTCGATAATGATGCGCAGAGTTCCTAAGGCTGCACGTCGCAGACCAAAGGGATCTTTCACGCCCGTCGGCCGCAGTCCGATAGCAAAAATGCCCACTAGGGTATCCAGCCGGTCAGCGAGCGCCAGGCATTTACCGATGCCGCTTTGCGGTAGATCACTACCGGCCTGACGAGGCATATATTGCTCGTCCAGGGCCACCGCCACCTCGGCGGATTCTCCGTCATTATGCGCATAACACCGACCCATAGTGCCCTGCAGCTTGGGGAACTCATTGACCATATCCGTCAATAAATCACATTTGGAAAGTTCGGCGGCCCGTAGCGCTTGTCGCACATCTACACCGATCAGATGGGCTATCGTCTGAGTGAGGCCCATCAGACGCTGCGATTTATCGAACAGGGTACCGAGTTTATGCTGGAAGACCATCTCCTTGAGAGATTCCCGTCGGCTGGCAAGCGTCGTTTTACAATCTTGGCGCCAGAAAAACTCCGCATCTCGAAATCGGGGTCGAATGACGCGCTCATTTCCCTCGCGTACCTTTTCGGGTGCCCGGCTCTCTATGTTACTGACAGCGATAAAATAGGGCAGGAGATTCCCTGCCCCATCCACAACCGGAAAATATTTCTGGTTGTCTTGCATGGTAGAGATTAGAACCTCGGGCGGTATCTTCAGGAAATCCTGGTCAAAGCTCCCGGAGATGGCCCATGGCCATTCCACCAATGAGGTTACTTCATCGAGCAATGCATCATCGAGCAAGACCTGGCCCCCAAGCTGTCCCGCCAAGTCCTGTACCTGCAGCTTGATCCTCTCACGTCGCAACTCGAAATCTACCAGCACTTTACCTTGCTTCTTCAACACCTCGCAGTAGTGTGCGGGTGTTGCGATCTCTATAGGGCCTGGATGATGAAACCGATGCCCACGACTTTCACGCCCAGTTCGAATTCCTAGAATGGCGGTCTCTATCAGCTGCTCACCAAACAATAATGTGACCCAGTGTACCGGGCGCACGAACTCGGTAGAACCGCTGCCCCAACGCATACGCCTGGGAATTGGCAACCTTGCCAAGGCCTGTTCAATCAGCTCGGGCACCAACGCCACCGTGGGCCTACCGGGCTTGGTTACGCGATGCACCAGCCAGACCCCGGCCGGGGTCTGCAACTGCTGTAACGCCGCCACTTCTACCCCACAGGAGCGGGCAAATCCCTGCGCCGCACGCGTGGGATTGCCCTGTGAATCGAAGGCTGCCTTCAAGGCTGGCCCCTTTCTTTCTACCAGCCGATCTTGTTGCTTATGCGCCAAGGCGTTGACCCTGACTGCCAGCCGCCGTGGTGTAGCATAGTAGGCATGGGATTGGCTGGCTAAACCATGTTCTTCCAAACCCTTGATCAGTTCTACAGCAAAGGCCTGGGATAAGTTCTTGAGGGCCTTCGGCGGCATCTCTTCAGTGCCGATTTCCACCAGCAGATCCGCAATATGTTCAGCCATGGTTCAGTTCCTCTGCTAGCGGAAAGCCCAATGCCTCGCGTGCTTGAAAATAGGACTCAGCCACGGTTCGTGCTAGGGTCCGCACCTTGAGAATGTAGCGTTGGCGCTCGGTAACCGACAGAGCGTGACGCGCATCGAGGAGATTGAAGGTGTGTGAAGCCTTGAGTAGCTGCTCATAGGCCGGTAGGGGCAAACCGTTGTCAATCAAGCGTCGGCTTTCTTGATCGCAGGTATCGAACCATGCAAACAGGGATTTGATATTGGCCTTTTCGAAATTATAAATGGACTGCTCTACCTCGTTTTGATGGAACACATCACCATAGCTCACGACACCTTGCGGGCCTCTTGTCCAAACCAGATCGTAGACACTCTCGATTCCCTGTAGATACATGGCGATGCGTTCCAGACCGTAAGTGATCTCACCGGTCACGGGTCGGCATTCCAATCCGCCGATCTGCTGAAAGTAGGTAAACTGAGTGACTTCCATACCATTCAACCAGACCTCCCAGCCCAAACCCCAGGCCCCCAGGGTAGGGGACTCCCAGTTGTCTTCGACAAAGCGGATGTCATGGACCAGTGGATCGATCCCCAGGGTTTCCAAGGAGGTAATATACAGCTGCTGAATATTGTTCGGAGAGGGCTTGAGCACGACTTGATACTGGTAATAATGCTGGAGTCGGTTGGGATTTTCACCATAGCGCCCATCGGTAGGCCGCCTTGAAGGCTGCACATAGCCGCTACGCCAAGGTTCAGGGCCTATCGCCTTGAGAAATGTTGCGGGATGGAAAGTGCCAGCACCCATTTCCATATCATAGGGCTGCAAAATCACACATTCGTGCTTAGCCCAATAATCCTGCAGGACTGAAATCAATCCCTGAAAGGTTGTAATGTCATGCGCCATAGTGGTTAAATAGTATACAAATTATTTTGTATGAAGCCGCAAGTATAACGAGGGTGATCTAATCTCACTAGCCCATGTTGATAGACTTGCCGAAATTAGTCGGCCGGAACACGAGCGCAAACTACTGGGTTAGGGCCTTTAAATGCGGCAATAATAGCCCATCATGCCCACCGTACCTCAGCCCCCAATGCTGACGATTCTTTCTGAATCCCCTTCATGGCAAGCTCTTTCGGCTCATTGAAGTCCCACCAGTACAAACGTCGATGCAGGCAACCGGCATGGCTACTGCGACGTTTAATGCCTCCCAAACCCAGCTCGCCTACACCCTCAATTTATCCGAGTCCTTCACAGATGCACTCACCCAAGCGCACATCCACGTGGGTTCAGCGAGCGGAACCGGACTGGTCATCTTCTTCCTCTGTGCCACCGATCCCACGATTCCCGACGCTGCGCCACCAGAGACACAGCTCTGTCCCGATGCCGTTGGAGGCACCATCAGACAGCTATGAGGACACTGGGCCTTCTAGAAAAGTGAAAGCTGTTGTGATGATTGTTGATTGTCCGAATTGAAAGGACTTGACGGCGCGGCTTACGGAACGGGCTGTGTGTTTCGTAACTTGCCATTCCAGAAACCCAGAATATAGGCAGGCGTAATGCCCTGAATGATAATGGCGGGGCAGTGCAATAAACTGAGCTGCAAATAGGTCATGTGAACAGCTCTGATGTCGATATCTTGCGCGATAACATGTAAGGCTTGCTGGTAATTGATCCCTGCGGCTTTCAGTTCAGTACACAGGGCAATAATCATTGCCCCGGCTCCACAAGCCGGCTCGTTAGCCCGCATAAAACCGCGCTCGGCAATCACTTGGCGTATATCCGTCATTCCGCACACCGTCACTTGGTTTGAATATATTCCAAATGCCCCCATGATTGATCTTTTTGCAGAATAGTAAGAACATCCATGGTTGCGCACATCGAAACCGGCACAATAGCATCATCTGAACATTACAGCAGCAAGCCTCTCAAGCACTTGGGGTTAGTGGCGGGTATGTACGATGAGCTTGGCATCGGCGAATTGGTTGATCGCCTGATTGTTCAGGATGGGGAAAAACGCAAGGTATCTATCGGCCAAGCAGTCAATCGCCTGGGCTTACTGTGCCGTTTCGGGCACTTGGATTCGACCGGTTTTCACACCGACGGTCAGTATAACAGCGATGAACAAGCGCAGGAAGGCGTGATTCACATCACTCAAGGCTACAGTCGTGATCAC
>JAAEPA010000250.1 GCA_024222475.1 Gammaproteobacteria bacterium
GTGATCACGACTGTAGCCTTGAGTGATGTGAATCACGCCTTCCTGCGCTTGTTCATCGCTGTTATACTGACCGTCGGTGTGAAAACCGGTCGAATCCAAGTGCCCGAAACGGCACAGTAAGCCCAGGCGATTGACTGCTTGCGAGGCAAACTGCGAATACAACTTGCTCGGGCCATACTCATAAATCTCATCCAGCGCGCGTCCCAGCACATCGTCGTTCAGGTGCGCCGCTTCAATGCCTTCTCCGATCAGTCGCTGCACCGGTTTGTCCTGAAAAAACAGCGGGGTTAGGTACAATGCCCGGTTCGCAAACCCTAAACCGTTCAATATCATCGCTTTTATCGCTTGGCCGATAGATACCTTACGTTTCTCCCCGTCCTGAACAATCAGCCGATCAACCAATTCGCCGATGCCAAGCTCGTCGTACATGCCCGCCACTAACCCTAAGTGCTTGAGAAGCTTACTGCTGTAATGTTCCGATGAGGCCATTGTGCCGGTTTCGATGTGCGCTGCCATGTGGGTTTTTATCTGCTGCGAAAAGATCAAACATGGGGCATATCGGAATATATTCAAACCGAGTGGCGGTGTGCGGAATGACGGATGTAGTCTCGGCAAATTTCACTTTCTACCGAGGTTTTCCCCAGGAAGAAAACGGATTTCCCCCCGGCAAACAAGCCAGGGCCCTTGCCGCGACCGCGACGGTCGCAGTTTCTTGAAGGATCGATGTCGGGTGAGTGCGATGTCGGGTCGGACCAAGCTATCCTATTGCAGAAACTTAAGATACGGACGAAAGGGCGTAAAGTGAGGGAAGGAGATGATCACTTTGAATTGAGAGATCCAGGAGCAGCTTACAATGTCTTTTTCACCTCTGAAAACGAGCTTCTAAGGATTGAAAACGGGTTCTGTTGGAACGAATGATACAAGTAATCAGTTAGTTAGATTGATCCGACCCCGATGACAGTCCCAGGTTATAGCCCTCGCAGTGCCTGCGCCACTGGCTGTCGCGCCGCCCGAATGGCGGGAAACAGGCCTCCCAGCAAACCAATGAGCATGGCAAAGATAATCCCCTGTGCCAGTAACCTGGCATTTACATCAAAAGCAAAAGTGATCGCGCTGAAACTGGACCAGCTGAGGGTCGCTGCCTGGTATCCATCAAATGCCAGCCAGGCCAGGCCCGCCCCGATGAGACCGCCAGCAAAAGCCAGTAACAGTGACTCGCTTACCACCGAAATGACCACCGGGCCGGCACTAAAACCCAATGCCCGTAAAGTAGCAATTTCACGGGTGCGGGCCGAAACTGCCGTATACATGGTATTGAGCGCACCGAAAACCGCACCTAATCCCATGATGATAGCGATTATGGTGCCAAGGCCCGTGATCATGTTATAAATCGTGGTGGATTGTGAAGCGTAATACTCGGATTCGAGCATCGGTTTAACATTTAAGCGTGGATCACTGGTTAAAGCATCTTTGAATTCAAGAAATGCATCCCTGGAATTCAGTTTTACATAAACTGCCTGGTAAGAATTCCCTCGCCGATACGCCGGTTGCAATACCGCCGCGTCCACCCAGATCTCCGATTCAGACAAACCCCCATGCGCTTCGAAAATGCCCACAATCGGCCATTTCTCCTGCCCGACTTCAACACTTGAACCGATATCAAGACCTGCGAACTGCTGTTGGGCGCCGATGCCAACCACAACCTCATTGAGACCCCATTCGAACATCCGGCCCTGGACCAACTTAAACTTGTCTCGAACGACCAAGGCCGGAGCCCGCACGCCACGTAATGGTACATTCGCGTCGGTGCCGGTAGAACGCATCGGCAGGTTGATAATGACAAACAATTCCGGTGAAGCCAGGGTACCGCTTTCATCGCGGGCAATTCCTGGAGCCTCGGCAATGATCCGGGTATCGTCTCCCGCCAGACCGCTCATCATCTCCGAATTTGCGCCACTGCGCAGCACAATCGCATTGTCATCCCCAGCCGAGCTTTCCATGGTCTTGAGCACACCCTGGGCAATGGACAACACACCGACCATCACGGCGACTACACCGGCGATTCCCAGCATGGCTGCTGCAGACGAGCCCTTGCGTTGCGGCAAAGAAAGCATACTGAATTGGATCGCTGCAAAGATTTGGGATATCCAGTTAAACACGTCTCACCTCCTCAATGCATCGGCAATTTGCAGCTTTTGCGCCTGCAAAGCCGGTAGAATGCCGGCAACAAATGCCATTACCACGATTAATGCCAGGCCCATGAAAACATCTCTTGTTGGCAAATAGAAGACCGGGAAAGAGCCGTGGGTAGGATCGCCCATGGATACCAGTAACCCGGCCAAACCCAAACCCATGACGCCACCGACAAAGGTCAGCGCCAATGACTCCCCTAGTATCAGACCAAGTACCCCTCTATCGGTAAAACCGATGGCTTTGAGTACCGCCAGCTCATTGGTTCGCTCACGTACCGTATAGGCCATGGTGTTACCAGCCACCAGCAGGATGGTAAAAAATACTGCCGTCATAATCGACATAATAATAAAACCAATATTGCCGATCTGATTGGCAAAACCCTGTATAAAAGCCCCTTCTGCTTCTGACTTGGTTTCCTGTGCAGAATTGGCAAATTCGGCATCAATAGCGGCAGCCACTTCAGCCGCCTTGTCCGGGTCCAGGATGCGGACGGTATACCACCCCACCAGGCCAGCCCCGTTTTTGCGGGTTTCATCAAAAAAATCATAGCGAAAAAAGAACTGGCTGGTGTCGGTGCCTTTTTCGGCCCCTTCATAGATACCCACCAAGTCGAATTCCCAGGTTCGTCCGCCATCTTTCTTGCCCCAGATGGTGGCGTTGATGGGTATCCGGTCGCCCAACTTCCAGCCGAAGCGATCCGCAAGTCCACGGCCAACCATAGCGCCGCTTCTGGTTCCCAGCCAGGCAGCCTTGTGCTCATCGCTGATGACAAATTCCGGAAACATGTCGAATAATTCTTCAGGCATGATGGAGATTTGTGCAAAAAGGTTTTTCGGCTCCTGGTAAATCCCACCAAACCAGGTGGAATGTGTGGCATTGTCAACACCGTCTATCGTTTCGATTTTTGCCTCATAGTTCTGCGGCAATAATTGGATAATGGAAACCTTGTGTCGCACGATCAAACGATCCGCGCCGGCAACCTCGACACCGGCATCAAA
>JAAEPA010000251.1 GCA_024222475.1 Gammaproteobacteria bacterium
TGATTACAATGTGGGGGTTAACACCCACCACTACAGATAAAATTACCAAAGAAGAAACAATCAAGATCAAACCTCAGCGCACACTTCTTCGAAGTGCTCTAATATTTAGGAAAAAGAAAAAATATTAGGGACTAATTCTTACCTTTTCCCATGAAGCATAATAGCAATCAAAAAAGTCAAAAAACAAGACGTGACCCCGGCCTTAACGGGTGGGAGGGCAGTATCAATTGTCACTTAGGAAGGGTACAATTCACACTGCAAATCAGCGCGTACTCGCCTTATCAGGGACCAGCAGAGTCTAATAAAAATGTCTAATCGGATTGATAATATCAATGTAGTTTCTCAGGATCTATTGCCTACGCCTGCCGAGGTCAAGCGCGCCTTACCGCTTAGCACCAAGGCGGAAGATGCCGTAATCGCAAATCGGGGGGCTGTGAGACGCATACTCAACCGTGAAGATCCTCGGCTTTTTGTAGTGATGGGACCATGCTCGATCCATGATCTCGAAGCGGCGCGCGAGTATGCGGATAAACTGAGCAGACTTTCGGAGCAGGTCAGCGATACCCTGTTATTAATCATGCGGGTATATTTTGAAAAGCCGCGGACCACTATCGGTTGGAAGGGCCTGATAAATGATCCTTATCTCGACGATTCGTTTCACATCGAGAAAGGGCTTTACATGGCCCGAGAGTTGTTGATACATCTGACCGATCTGGGATTGCCCACCGCAACAGAGGCGTTGGACCCCATTATGCCGCAATATATATCGGACCTGATCACTTGGACGACGATAGGCGCGCGCACCTCAGAATCCCAGACTCACCGAGAGATGGCCAGTGGGTTATCAACCGCTGTGGGTTTCAAGAACGGGACCGATGGCACCCTTAATGTGGCGATCAATGCACTGCAATCCGTCTCGCATCCTCATCATTTCCTGGGCATCAATCAGGATGGTCAGTGTGCCGTATTCCATACTCGTGGCAACAATTACGGACATATCGTGTTGCGTGGAGGGGGTGGGCAACATAATTACGATTCAGTCAGTGTCCGTACCTGCGAGAAGGAATTACAGAAGGCTGGATTGCCGGTAAACATCGTAGTGGATTGCAGTCACGGAAATTCCAATAAGGATCCTAAATTGCAGCCCTTGGTGGCAGACAATTGTGTATGCCAGGTCGTGGAAGGAAATCAGTCTATAGTCGGTCTGATGCTTGAGAGCAATCTACACTGGGGCAACCAGCCTCTGGCGAAGAATCCATCCCAGCTAAAGTACGGTGTATCGATCACCGATGCCTGCATCGACTGGCCCACCACCGAACAGGTGATCCTATCCGCGCACGATAAGCTACAAGGTCATCTAAAGAAGAGGGATATGCCTTCCTGATTAGCGGCCATGCGATTCGGTCCTGCCTTGTAATCACAAACAGAAGCAGGCGCTGCTCAAGCGCGCCAATCTGCACCTCGAGAGTGTCATCGACCTTTTTTCACAACAACCGCTTGAGACTCGGCACCAACGAATATTTACGGTAGTGTTTATCGATCAGGTTTTGGCAGTAAATCCGCCAATGCTGCTCACGACCGGCGGTGACAAGAGCCGTACGGGCCTTTTCCAGCCAGCGTACGGCATGATGATAGCGCCTGGACTGGCCTTTTTCGATGATGGGTTCGGCCTGCTGGCGACACTGCTCGAATGCCCAATCGGGATGGCTCTCCAGGGCGGCGTCGACAACTTTCTCTACGGTTCCGTAGTAGGGCTGTTCCTGTTCCACGGCCTTGATGGCCTCTTCGATCATGCCCTCGTGCAAATATATGTCGATGCGCTCGTAGGCGTATTCCTTTATTGCAAGTTGGGCCAGCAGTTGCCGCTTAACGGATGGCCAGTCACCGCCGGCCAAAGGCTCAACGGCCAGGTAGTCGACGAGGGTAGATGATTCATCGAACGCAGCGAGCGCCGCCTTGAGAGCCAAGTCGTCTTTGCCCTGGGCCGCGGCAAAATCTCGCAACCAGCACGCCAGTGATGTCTTGTGTCCCTTCAGGCCCAGACCGTGCGCCCCAATTTGCAGCGCCGAGTCTAGATGATCATGTTCGCGCAGTACCTTGGCCAGGCCTATAATCTCCTCCGGGCTCGACAGATGCTTGAGGCCATACCTCAGCGCCTCCTCAGCTCTACCGATCCTAACCAACATAGTGGCATGGCGTTCGGTTTGCCCCTCCGCCTCGGATAGATTTAGAAATTCGTCAGTCCGCCCCTGACGTTCTAGAACGTTGAGACGGGCCATTGTCAGACTATCGGCATTGGGGGGCGCATCGGCTTCCAAGGAATTTCGTGAGCTAGGTTGTCCCTGCATGGCGCGTTGCAGAGGTAGGTAATCCCAACCGTACTCGGCTGCACCAATGGCAGCGTTAAACGCTTCGTCGATACTGTATTCGCCCAAGCTACCCTGCCATGCCTCCAGCCGAGCGCTCCATGTTTTTCGCTCTGCCGGTGACAGATCGGCGATCAGTAAAACCTCCGCCAAGCACTGATCCAGCAATTCGAGGAATGAGATCATGGAGTCGCCCTCATGATCGTACTCAAACCAGTCCTCCACCGTCTCTTCAGCCAACATCTGGATAATTGCCAGACCATTACGGCCGTCACTGCTCTCGACGAATTCCCGCGCCTGCTCGAGCACCTCACCCAGCGTTGCCATCAGGGCACTGGATGACATATTGTAAAAATCCCGTTCGCTGTGGTGACGTTTACGGTTTTGCAGCTGACGGCGGAGGATTGCGGTGTCGATAGGCGTGTGGCGCTGACGCGGTTTGGTGGTAGACGCCGGCAATGCCATGGCTTTGGCTTGCTGATGATAGGCGTTTAATTGGCCCTCGACCCAATCGATCAGCTCTGAATGGTTATTCAGCAGATTTGTGAGCAGGTTCAGCAACCGGTCCCGATCTAGATCGGCCAACAGCGCATCGACTGTGGGCCGTTGCGTTATCTCGTTTGACTCATCCGCATAGCTCAGCAGTATCGCAACGATGTGCTTGCAGAATCCACCCCGTTCATAGGGGCAAGTGCAATCAGCATCCACTACGCCGCCCATGTCTAATTCTATTATGATCTGGTAGGGTTCGTAGCTATTACCCTCCACCTCCGCCAGCAGGGTGTTTCCCCGTCGCTGCATCTCGCAGACGGCATCGGCGCGATAATAATCCATCCCTCGCTCGAAGGATTGGGCAGTGGTCAAGCTGCGGATCGCGGCTTCGGTGAGTTTGGGATGGGTTGTCATTGCATGAATCCCGTTATGCCGTTTCACGAGTTTGAGCCATGTAGGCATCCAATTCATCCACCAGTTTCGCCTTGTCCTGTGTGGCGAGAAAGCTCGCCATGAAGGCATTTTTTGCCAGTCGATAGATATCATCACGCCCTAAACCCAGGGCCCGTTGCACGGCAAGATAGTTCTCTTCGATATAACCACCGAAATAGGCTGGGTCATCTGAATTTACCGTGACGCATAGCCCTAGATCGAGTAACTGCCTTAGATTGTGCTGCTCGATGCGGTCAAACACCCGCAGTTTAACGTTTGAAAGGGGGCAAACGGTCAGCGGTACCCGCTGTTCTTTGAGCCTCTCCACCAGGTGCTGGTCCTCAACACAGCGAATTCCATGATCGACTCGCGAGACCTTGAGACGATCCAAGGCCTGCCAGATATACTGCGCAGGGCCTTCCTCCCCGGCATGGGCAACGGTCAGGAATCCCTCGTATCGAGCCTGGTCGAACACTCGGGTGAATTTGTCCGGTGGATGCCCGAGTTCCGAGGAATCCAGACCCACCGCGATGATCCAATCCTTGAACGGCAAGGCCTGTTCCAAGGTCTCCATAGCCGAGGCCTCCGGCAGATGACGCAGGAAACACATGATCAGCTTCGAGCTGATCCCCAATTGTTGTTCAGCCTTCTGCAACGCAGCGCTTATACCGCGAACCACCGTTGCTAACGCCACACCCCGATCGGTATGGGTCTGAGGATCGAAGAAGATCTCTGTATGGCGAACGTTCTGAACATGAATTCTGCTTAAATACGCCCAGGTCAACTCGTAAAAATCCTGTTCATGAAGTAGAACCTGAGCCCCTTGATAATAGATGTCCAAGAAGGATTGCAGGTCACTGAACTCATAGGCACGGCGAACCTGCTCAACAGTGGCATAGGGAATGGAAACACCGTTGCGCTCCCCAATCTCGAACATGAGCTCGGGTTCCAACGAGCCTTCTATATGGATGTGTAATTCCGCCTTTGGGAGATTGTGTATAAATTCATCTATCATCTGGTTTTTTTTCAGCAACAGAATGCAATTAATCCAGAAGATATCCCATACCTCGATTCAGCTCAATCGAATTCGTTGATCCCTTTCCATTTTAGATATGAAACCCTGCGGATCATGATTCGCCAAGAGGCGTTCAAACGCCTTCGCCGACAAAGGCCGGCTCAATACATAACCCTGGATTTGATCGCACTGGCAGCGTTTCAATTCCTTGAACTGGGCTGCCGATTCCACACCTTCCGCGACCACACTCAGCCCCAGGGTATGAGCCATGGCAACCATGGATTCCATGATGGCCTTATCGCGACCGTTGACATCGATCTCGTCAACGAAACTCTTATCGATCTTGAGCTTATCCGCCTTGAAACGTTTGAGATAGGCAAAAGAGGAAAAACCTGCGCCAAAATCATCGATTACGAACTCGATCCCCAGGGCCGATATATTTTTCAAGGTCCTGATACTCTTGTCCGCTTCGCGCAACAGGGTAGTCTCCGTCAGTTCCAAGTGAAGGGCGTGGGGCACGATGCCACTATCATTGATCACCCTCAGCACAGATTTACAAAGATTGGGAGATTCGAACTGGCAGGCCGATATATTGTATGACAAAGACAAATCCAACTCCTTGTGCAACGACCGCCATTTTCTAGCCTGGATGCAGGCCTCCAACATTCCCCATTGGGTTACCTGAGCTATCAAACCGCTTTTCTCGAGCAGCGGGATGAACGAGGCCGGCAATATGACCCCCAACTGGGGATGTTTCCAGCGCAACAATGCCTCGCCTCCTTGGATGAGCCCGGTATTCAGATCCAACAGGGGCTGATATTCAATGAAGAATTCACGGCGTTCCAGCGCATGGTGCAATTCCGTTTCGAGCACCAACCGTTTTACGGCCTGTTCATGGTGTTTTTTTGCATAGGATACATAACTGTTCTTGCCCCGTTCCTTGGCCTTTCCCAGGGCAGACATGGCGTGATTCAGCAGGGTATCCGGGGTGTCACCGTCTTGAGGAAAGATGCTGATCCCCGCGCTTGCGGTGAGAAAGATTTCCTGAGCTTCGATGATAAAGGGACGGGCGAACAAGGTTTTTATCTTGGTAACGATAGTTGACATCTGGGAGGCGTTGCTCACATCCTGCAGAACAATCACAATTTCATCACCATAAGGTGCGGCCACCGTATCATCTTTGCGCATGGCATAGGTGAGCCGCTGCTTTACAGATTCGATGACCCGATCCCCGATCTTGAAACCGAAGGCATCATTGATCAGTTTGAAATTGTCAAGGTCCACGTGCACAACCGCGACACTGCGGTGACTCCAAGCTGCACGGCTAATGGCGTGACTGAGGCGGTCCAGAAGGAAAATGCGCTCATAGGATTCCGGATTTTCTCCTTGCTCCATGGATTCGATGTCATGATCCCGGGGAGCGAGTTCATCTCCGAGATAGGAGCCTATACTTAAAAACCCGGCGATCTTCCCTTGATCATCGATCAGTGGACGGATCAACTTGTTTTCGTAGTAGATACGCCCGGCTCGATTGCGATTGATAAAGGTATCGCGATAGATCTTTCCCTTGAGGATGACCTCCCACATCTTGGCATAGAACCGCTCATCATGTGCCCCTGATTCGAGTACATTGGCGGATCTATTGAACAACTCGGCATTGGAATATCCCGTGAAACGCTCGAAGCTCGGATTCACATAGACGATGCCTCCCTTTCGGTCAGTGATCATGATCATCTCATCGATATAATCTGCGATGAGCTGGCATTGTTTCAGTAGAAAATCATGGTCCCGGTCTCGCTTTTCAAGCTTTTCGGCAATAATGGAAGCAGCGATGAGTTTATTTTCTACCGGTTTCCCCTGAACCTTGGTTCTCGCTTCCGAGTATCCTAAGCGATGGCGAATACCTTTGATGATGGTTTTGAACATGAGCGGCCGCTGTGCTTGTTATTTCTTTTCAGCACTACCAGACATATCCAAAGTTATGCCAACCCACATAAATTAAGAATAAATATAAGTAAGCCATTGAATATTAATGGCTAATCAATGCTGCGACCGGATCTTAGAGGGGAGATGAACGGAGAATGGTGAATACGATATACCACACAGTTACGACATATCGTATCTAAGACAGCTGTCAAACTTGGGGCATTCTATTGCGGACAAGGAATGTGAATACGATCACTAAGAAGCTGTCTGGTTGACAAGTGGTCGAAGCGAAAAGGTCTTGAATTGAGATCGGTTTTTCGATGGTTTAAGGCGAATAGCTTTAGCGTGTAACGAAAAGCATCGGAAAAATGGGCCAATTTCAAGGCATTTGCAGCCGATTATTTTTTAACCAGACAGCTTCTAATTATGACGTTTTATAGCGAGCCGCTGCATACGAGATCTGAGGGTATTGGGATGGATTTTCAGAATCGTGGCGGCGCCCTGCTTACCCGAGATCACCCAGCCGGAGCGTTCTAGCACCTGGAGTATATGCCGGCGCTCAACGTCTTCGAGGCTTTGCGGGATATTCTCATTATGCGCCGCTGTAGGTGAATTTGCTGAAGCGAGCAATTCTTCGATCTCCAGAATGGGAGAACGTGCAACGATGGCGGCCCGCTCGATGATATTGCGCAACTCACGAATATTACCTGGCCATGGATATTCCATCAGTGCCTTCATAGTCCTTTTGGAGACCCCTTTGAGCGGCTTATCCAACTGCTTGGCAAACTGCGCCATAAAGGAATCCACCAACAAGGGGATGTCCGAGAACCGCGCCCTAAGGGGAGGCAGCTCGACGGGGAATACATTCAAGCGATAATAGAGATCTTCTCGAAAGGCCCCGCTCTCCACCTCTATAACTAGATTGCGATGGGTAGCCGCGATCAATCGTACATCCACGCTGATGGATCGGCTGCTCCCTACCCGTTCGAATTCCCGCTCCTGGAGAACCCGCAGCAGCTTGACCTGAATCTGTTCCGACAAGTCGCCAATCTCATCGAGAAATAGCGTTCCGCCATCAGCCAGTTCAAACCGACCGATACGTCTGTGCACCGCACCGGTAAAGGCCCCTTTTTCGTGTCCAAAGAGCTCACTCTCGACCAGACCTGCTGAGATGGCGGCGCAATTGACCTTCACCAGGGGCCTATTCTTGCGCGAACTAAGATGATGAATGGCCCGAGCAATGAGTTCTTTCCCGGTTCCACTCTCGCCCTGGATCAACACGGTGGCCTCCGTAGGGGCCACTTGTTTGATCTGATCTAATACCTTACCTAGCTCGGCGCTTTGGCCGATGATCTCTGTGAAATCATGTTCGGTCTTGATCTCTTCCTGGAGATAGACGTTTTCGGCCAGCAGCCGGTCCTTCAGCCGTCCAACCTCCTCATTGGCCTGCTTCAAGGCGAGCACGGTCTGCTTGAGTTCGGTGACATCGCGCCCTACGGATTGATACTCAACCTCCCCCGTCTTTGCATCGAATATTGCGCGGTCGATCCATTGGGTCCAATGCACATCACCACAAGGCACCACAACCCGCTCCTCATAGGGTTTAGCAATGGGATCTTCCGGACTCAATGCGTGAATCATCGCCAGGAACCGGGACAAGTCATCGGGATGAATATGGGGGAAGAAACTGGTTCCCAGGAGGAGTTCACGGGATTTATGCAGAAAATGACAGTAACTGTCATTGACAAACGTCAGTCGTCCATCAAACTTCCAGCGCACCACGAACTCGGTCTGATCCTCCACGATGGACCGGTAACGTTGTTCGCTATACATCAAGGCCTCAGTACAGTTTGAGGCAAAGACCTCGTAACGCCGATGCTGCTCAAGTAATCGATGGCTGCGAGTGATCGCAAGGCGCACCCAATAAAACAACAACCCGGTAGTGACGACCACCAGCAGCCACTCTTCGATGATCTGGTATCTCGACCAACGCTGGGGGTCATCCACCAACGCCTCTAACAGAAGATCCGAGAACACCACCCACAGGCTGGCGAAGGCCAGATAGGCTACCGTTACAGTGAAGACCTCTTGGTGCTTAACGACATAACCCGGCAAGCGCATCGATCCCCCTCTATTCCCAACGGAAGGTATAAGAGCCTATGGCGAGGAACAGCGCCGTCATCGCCATCAGTGTCAGCAGGTGATCGGAGATGGCCATCAGTCCGGCCCCATCGATCATAATGGCCCGAGCAGCCTCGGTGACATGGGTGAGTGGCAGGATGAGAGCAAATTTTTGGATATAGGGATGCAACCCTTCGATGGAAAACCACACCCCAGAGAGAAACAGCATAGGCCAGCTGATCAGATTCAACAGGCCATTGGCCAGTTCTTCATTAGAAATCCGGGCCGCGATGGTTAATCCCAGACTGATCAGGGTTAAGGCCCCCAGGATTAACACCA
This sequence comes from Gammaproteobacteria bacterium, assembly GCA_024222475.1. GTDB lineage: Bacteria > Pseudomonadota > Gammaproteobacteria > JAAEPA01 > JAAEPA01 > JAAEPA01. The sequence continues at coordinate 8,692 of JAAEPA010000251.1, forward strand.
GCAGTAGATCGATATAGCTGCCATACATCCGGAAATCGACCACCAAGTCGGTGCACAGATAGACGAGTATGACGATGGAAACGATCAGCCAAAGCCGCGATATCACCTGAGCGGTAAGAAACTCAAAGGCAGACAGCGGGGTGGCCCTGAGGCGTTTGAGGACTCCGTTTTTACGATAGCGCACGATCACATAGCCTACCCCGAACAGGGCACTGAACATCATGTTCATGCCCATCACCCCAGGGATGACCCAGTCCACGTAGCGGATCTGCTCGCCACTGACTGACTGCCTCAGAAATCTGCCCTCACCACCCCCGGCAAGCACACGTTCGAGGATATAGCCTCGGGGCGAGCTGTCATTGACCCAGTACCACCCCCTGGTCATATCGAAGAGCATATCCAGCTGGTGACGTTCTACCTTGGTAATCGCCTCGTCCAATTCCTCGACAGGGATGAACTGGATATATCGAACCTTAAAAAATGCCGCCTTATGGCCAGTGGATTTCCCTCCATGGACACCCACCTTGTAGAGCTCCAGGGAGTCCCCTGAGAAAGCGTAGGCAAAACCCATGACCACCAGCACCGGAAACAGGACACTCCATCCCCAGGCCGCCCGATCACGGAAAAACTCATAGTTGCGTGCACGAAGCACGGCGATAAAACGTCTCAGCCTCACGAGCGCAACTCTTTTCCGGTCAACTCCAGGAAGAGATCCTCTAAGGTCCTGGGGCGAATCTGAAGTTGGCTCAGGGAGGTCCCTAACTCCAGTAGCCGAATGATGGTTGCGTTGACATCACGGCTAAGGATCTCGATCTTACCATCCTCATTGAAGATGGCATTGGGTAGGGCCTCGATATCGGCATGAAAATCATCCTCAGGTAATACCAGCACGGCATCGTTGAAATGCTTGGCTAATAATTGATCCGGGGTCCCTTGAGCGATAATCCTGCCATGATCCATGATTGCAATTTCATCACATAATAGATAGGCCTCTTCCATGTAATGGGTAGTGAGTACAACGGTCTTTCCCATGCCCTTGATGCTTTTTACAAGCCGCCAAAAATTACGTCGCGACTGCGGATCCAGACCCGTGGTCGGTTCGTCGAGAAAAAGGATGCTGGGATCGTTGATCATGGCGATGGCCAGTAATAATCGCTGACGCTGCCCCCCGGACAACTTGCGGGTATCACGATCTAAAATTTCTTGGAGCGAATATTGTTCTATGAGTTTTCCTATAGACGTTGACCGGCGATAGAGTTGCTGAAACATAGAGAGTGCCTCATAACCGGTGATATGATCCTGCAGGGCCGTATGTTGAAACATAATCCCGGCATCCTCTTTGAATTGCGGGCCTATAGGACTGCCTCGGTAAAGTATCTCCCCTCGAGTCGGGGGGTTAACCCCTTCGAGCATCTCTACAGTAGTCGTCTTGCCTGCCCCATTAGGTCCGAGCAGACCGAAGCACAAACCCTTTGCGATACTAAAGCTTATACCATCGACGGCAACGATATCTCGATAGTGTTTTACGAGATCTCTGATCTCCAACAACACGGGGTTAATAAACCCCTTTCTCATTCAGAAACACAGCCAATTCCCGGTCGCAGCGGTCAATATGTTTGATAAACCAGTCTTGGGTAGCATCAAAGTCGAAACGAAACACTGAATGCGATCTCCCCACAGTCTCCTGCCTAAAACATTTCAGTTGCTCCAGTATCTCATCGTGCTCCGATCTGTGCTTCTTATAGCCCGGGTAGTCGTACTCACGCATCAGCTTTTCTTCGGTAGAAAAATGATGGCGGGTGGAACCCAAAAGATCTGACAAGATCCCACCTAAGGTTTCCATATCCTGTTTCGCGTTCACGGCATCATGTAGCCGTTTCACGAGCTTCGCCAATTCTTCGTGCTGAATGTCTAACTTATGAACGTTGATCTTATAGCCGTCCTGCCAATAGGCGTGAGACATATTTCCTCCACGGTTGAATATGAACAATGGCTGATGCCTTAGGAATGCTACTGAAATAACTTCCCTATCTGACTTGCCTTATCGTCCGTCTTCGACGTTGCGATAATAGTTACATAGCTAGGCTATGCGCCTGTTATCGCGCCTTGAATACGAACGATCATGCGGCGCCTGTTAGGGAAGTTATTTAATTCGTATTCCTTATCCCCAAAGCA